>JAEYVZ010000004.1 GCA_023431405.1 Actinomycetes bacterium | reverse complement strand
CGCCACGATCGCGGTCTGCGCCACCGTGTTCGCGCTGACCCGGCACAAGGTCGACGCAACGCTCCTCGCCGCGATGGCTGTGGTCGCCCCGGCAATCGAGTACGGCGTGCGTCTTCAGATCGTCGACACCGCCGATACGCCCTACGGGTTCGCCACGACGTCGACTGTGATCCTGGCCACCGGCGGGGTCGTCGGCATGGCGCTCGTCGCGGTGCGCGCAGTACGCGCCCGAGCTCCGAAGAGCAGAACCGTCATCACGCCGACCTGACCGGCTCTGTGATCCCGTCAGAGCGCCATGGCATCCCGTGCACAACGAGATGTGCATGCCACGGGAGAACCCCGCGCGCAACCCCCTCTTCGGGGGTGAGTCCTCAGGTGACAATCGCCGCACCTGAGGAGGTCACATGAAGGCGATGACGTATCGCGGACCGTACAAGGTACGCGTAGAAGAGAAGCCCGATCCCCGGATCGAGCACCCCAACGACGCCATCGTGCGCGTCGAGCTCGCGGCGATCTGCGGCTCCGACCTGCACCTGTATCACGGCATGCTGCCCGATACGCGCGTCGGGCACACCTTCGGCCACGAGTTCATCGGAACGGTTGAAGAGATCGGACCGTCCGTCCAGAACCTCCACGTCGGTGATCGCGTGATGGTGCCCTTCAACATCTTCTGCGGCACCTGCTTCTTCTGCGCCCGCGGCCTCTTCTCGAACTGTCACAACGTCAACGCGAATGCGACGGCCGTCGGGGGCATCTACGGGTACTCGCATACGGCGGGCGGCTACGACGGCGGCCAGGCTGAGCGTGTGCGGGTGCCGTTCGCCGATGTCGGGCCCTCGGTCATCCCCTCGGACATCGAGAGCGAGGATGCGCTGCTTCTCACGGACGCGTTCTCAACCGGATACTTCGGCGCGCAGCTCGCCGACATCGTCGAGGGCGACACCGCGGTGGTGTTCGGCGCCGGTCCCATCGGTCTCGCGGCCGCGCGCTCCGCATGGCTCATGGGGGCGGGGCGGGTGATCGTCGTCGACCATCTCGATTACCGCCTGCAGAAGGCGGCGGAGTATGCCTTCGCCGAGACCGTCAACTTCGGACAGGTGCGAGACATCGTGGTCACGCTCAAGAAGCTCACCGGCGGTCTCGGCGCGGATGTCGTCATCGAGGCGGTGGGGGCCGAAGCCGATGGGCATGTCCTTCAGCATGTGACGGCAGCGAAGCTCAAGCTTCAGGGCGGATCGCCCGTCGCTCTCAACTGGGCGATCGACGCCGTGCGCAAAGGCGGGACGATCTCCGTGATGGGCGCCTACGGGCCTCTTTTCAGCGCGGTCAAGTTCGGCGACGCCTTCAACAAGGGCGTGACGATGAGAATGAACCAGGCACCCGTGAAGCGCCAGTGGCCGCGGCTGTTCGAACACATCCGCGCCGGCCACATCAGCCCGAGGGGCATGATCACGCACCGCATCCCGCTCGATCACATCGCGGAGGGCTACCACATCTTCTCGTCGAAGCTCGACGACATCATCAAGCCGGTCATCACGCCCGTGTCCTGATCGAGGACCAAGGAGCATCATGCCGTACACCGCCCAGAAGCCGCCCACTGCCGAGAGCGCCGAGGCGCTGCGCGCACGGATCCCTGGTTGGGGCAGTGACCTCGATCCGGCCGACCGGCCGGCCTTCCCTCGCGAACAGCCCGGTATCGACACGGGAGCACATTGGACCGAGCCCGCCCAGCAGTCCCCGCCGCCGCGTGGGCGCGAACGCTCGATCGAACACGAACGCCTCACGCCCGTCTTCGGCACCGCGCAGCCGCTGCACGGACTCGCCGGCCGCATCCGCCGTGTGGCCTACACGCGCTTCAGCGAAGGTCAGACCGCACACTGGCTGCTCCTCGTCGTCGGAGACCGGGTCGACTCAGCGACCGCGCACCTCGTCTCGTTCTTCTCCGGTCGACCGGACAACCCGATCACTCAATCCGGGGTGATGGGGGAGATCGGCCGTCGTCCCGTCGCCTCGCGCCGTGCACGCGGACGTGTCGACCTCGCTCACACGTGGATCGATCCGATCATCGTGGTCGGTCCGTGGATACTCGCGATCGCTGTCACAGCGCGCATCGGCCGCCGACTCCTCCGCAGCAGAAGAAGAGCCTGACAACAGGCCCCGGCACGGGCCCGGTCAGCCCTGGTCCGCCAGCGGCTCGATGAGCGAGGGATCGTTGTTTCGGACGTTGCCTACCGCGGATCCCACCGCGTAGTGAGTGAGGGTCTCGGCGAGGGCGGGTGCCGCATCGATGGCGGCGTCGAGCACATCGCCCACGTTGTCGGTGGTCGGGTCGAGCCACGCGTCGGCGTGGTCGACGTCGAGGAACAGCGGCATGCGGTCGTGGATGGATCCGAGTTCTCCGATCGCCTGGCGCGTCATGATGGTGAAGCTGAGGAGCCAGCGCGCCGGATCGTCGTCGGCCTTGCTCGCGTCTTTCCACCATTCGTAGAGACCCGCGAACAGGAGGGGACCACCGTCAGCCGGATGGATGTAGTGCGGGGTCTTCACCCCGTCGACGGTGTGCCACTCGTAGTAGCCGGATGCCGGTACCACCGCGCGTCTCTTGATGAGCGCCTGGCGGAACATCGGCTTCTCCTCGACGTCCTCGGCGCGGGCGTTGAATGCCTTGGGGCCGATCGACGGGTCCTTCGCCCACGCGGGGACCAAGCCCCACCGCGCAGCTTCCAGCCGTCGGGTCGGGGGCTCTGTCTTCGCCGAGTCGAGCACGATCGCCGCACGGTCGGTGGGCGCGATGTTGTACGACGGCGCGGGCAGATCGTCGCTCACGACGTCGACGCGGAGCACCCCCACGAGTTCAGGACCAGCACTCGCCACCACGAATCGACCGCACATGCGCCCAGCCTAGAGCGAGCCTCGGACGTCGGGGCCTGCCTCATGCGTCGTCGACGACACCCGCCGCGGCAAGCCGCTCCAGCAGCTCCGCACCGTCAGGTCCGGTGACCCACGGGACTTCCGCTGCGGAATGGTCGTTCACCGCCGTGCGACCACCTGCGAGCACGGCCTCGGCTGTCGAGAGCTGGCGGATCGCCACCGCGGTGACGTGGTCGGGGAAGTCGCTCGTGAACGCCGTGTAGAGGTCGTCATCGTGCTGACCGTCGTCGCCGATCAGCATCCATCGCACGCGGGGGAACTCCTGTGCGAGCCGGCGGAGATTGTCGCTCTTGTGCGCCTTCCCGCTACGGAACCAGCGGTCGTGCGTGGGGCCCCAATCCGTGAGCAGCAGCGCTCCGGGCGGAAAGAGGTGTCGGCGCATGAACCGCACGAGGGTCGGTGCGACGTTCCATGCCCCCGTCGACAGATAGATGACGGGGGAGCCGGGGTGGTCGCGCACCAGCCGCTCGAGGAGCACGGCCATCCCGGGCACAGGCTGTCGCGCGTGCTCGTCGAGCACGAAGGAGTTCCATGCTGCGACGAGAGGCCGGGGGAGAGCGGTCACCATCACGGTGTCGTCGACGTCGCAGACGATGCCGAACTCCACTTCGGGCCCGACGACGAAGACTCGGGTCTCGACCTCCTCGCCGCCCTCGACCGACATGGTCAGGGTCTGCCACCCGGAAGGGAGGCCCGCAGGCAGCACGGTGTCGATCACGCCGCCGCGATCGGCCACGACCTCATGCGACACTCCCTCGACCGTGACGGTGACCTGCGCGTACCCGACGGGCACCGACGCGAAGCTCCGCCATCCGCGCACCGAGGCGTACTCACCGCCGCGCCGCTGCCTCAGCGGGGGCACGATCAGGACGCGGCCGAGCACTCGCACCCATCCGTCACCGCCGTAACCGGGGTATGCCGCAACGGTGGGCCGTTGGCCTCGCGCGCGGGCACGACGCTCTCTCCAGGAGTGGAAGCGGTACTCGAGACGAGCGAGCCACAGCACCTTCGGACGGGGGGCTGGCGCGGAAGACATCGATTCAGTCTCCCACGCCCTCGCCGTCCGTCGCCGAAGACGCGTCGTCGTCCGCCTGCATATGACGTGCTTCACGAGCCACGATGACGCGCTTGGCGACATACACGAGCACAAGGAAGACGACGATCGCGCCGACGAAGAAGTAACCCGCGTAGTGCAGCTGGTCGGCGAGCTCCCGGTAGGTCCCTGCGGCGGCCGCGGCGACGGACACGTACAGGATCGCCCACACCGTGCAGGCCGGCGCGGTCCACGCCAGGAACCGCCGGTAGGCGAACCCGCTCATGCCGACGGTCAACGGAACGAGCGAGTGCAGCACGGGCAGGAAGCGCGACAGGAAGATGGCGGGTCCACCACGGCGACGCAGGTACAGTTCCGCCCTCGCCCAGTTGTCTTCACCGACGCGGGCACCCAGGCGGGAGAAGCGGATGCGGGGGCCGAGCCATCGGCCGAGCCAGAACCCGATGCTCTCGCCGACCAGTGCGCCCACGATGACGGCGATCACCAGCGCGAGCCCCTCGACAGGACTGCCGACAGCAGTTCCCGCAACGATGACGATCGTGTCGCCGGGAACCACGAGCCCCACGAGCACACTGGTCTCCAGCATGATGGCGATCCCTGCCAGAACAGTCCTCAGGATCGGGTCGACGCTCTGAACCGCGTCGAGGAGCCACGTGAGGAACTCGTTCACCGCTCAAGCCTATGACGATTCATGCCTCTAGCCTGAGAGGGTGCCGACTGTTCTCGTCTCCCGCGAGCTGCCGGAGTGGATCGACCCCGCGGAGCTCTTCCTCTCGGGGCCGGCCCGCCATCCGCACAGCTTCTGGCTGGATGCCGGACCGGACGCGAGCGCCGGATGGAGCTTCCTCGGCGCCGGAATCCCCGCACCCTTCCCGTCTGGCCGCCCGGCTCCCGTCGACCGACCGCTTCCC
The DNA here is from genome assembly GCA_023431405.1 of Actinomycetes bacterium. Lineage (GTDB taxonomy): Bacteria > Actinomycetota > Actinomycetes > Actinomycetales > Microbacteriaceae > Microbacterium. The sequence goes on along the minus strand of JAEYVZ010000004.1, from coordinate 70,273 downwards.
CCCAGCGCATCGGCGTCGGGCGGACCGTTCCGCGGGGGATGGATCGGGTGGCTCGGCTACGACGCGGCGGCCGCCGCCGCCGGAGCACCCGCCCGCATCGATGACATCGCCCCGCAGGTCGCCGGGATGCGCGTCGATGCGTTCGTGGCCGCCGACCATGAGAGGCGCACGCTGTGGGCATGGGCGGCCCCTGATCGCATCGATGCGTTCGCCGACGCCGTCGTCGCATGGCGCGGCAGCCGCCCCGATCCCGAAGAGACCGATGAGGTCGCTGCCACGAGCAGGCACACGCCGGTCGCGTACGCGGAGCTGATCGAACGGTGCCGCGACCGGATCCGCCTCGGCGACGCCTACCAGCTCTGCCTCACCACCCGGTTCTCCGTCGAGGGACCCACCGACGCGGTGGCGACGTACCTCCGCCTGCGCGCGGCCACCCCCGCCCATCATGGCGGGCTCATCCAGGTCGGCCCCTACGCTCTGGCAAGCGCCAGTCCGGAACGGTTCCTGGAGGTGGGGAACGGGATCGTCCGCACTCGCCCGATCAAGGGGACCCGGCCCCGCGACCCGGATCCGGTCCACGACGCCGCGCTGGCGCAGGAACTCCGTGCGAGTGTCAAGGAGCGTGCGGAGAACGTCATGATCGTCGATCTCATGCGCAACGATCTCCAGCGCGTGTGCGAGCCGGGCTCGGTCGCGGCCGAGCGCCTGCTGGAGATCGAGTCGTACCCGGCCGTGCACCAGCTCGTGAGCACCGTCGCCGGGAGGCTCCGAGCCGACACCCGCATCACCGATGTGCTGGCCGCCGCCTTCCCCGCCGGAAGCATGACCGGCGCGCCGAAACTATCGGCGATGACGATCCTCGCCGAACTCGAGCGCGCTCCCCGCGGGGTGTTCGCCGGGTGCTTCGGCTGGGTCGGGGACGACGGGGCGGCGGATCTGGCGATGGTGATCCGATCGATCGTCTTCCACCCCGGCGGCGCATACGTGGGCGCGGGCGGCGGCATCACCTGGCGCTCAGACGCGCAGGCCGAGGTCGCCGAGGTCGGCGTGAAGGCGCGCGGGCCCTTGGCCGCCCTCGGGTCATCGCTGCCCCCAGGCTGGTGACGACCCGTTCCGCTAATCTGGGAAGACGCGTTCGCGCGTTCCCGACTTCTTGCGATTGGTGTTCCGTGTCTTCGACGACCCCCGTTTCCTCTCACGCCCAGGAGGGCGGCTTCGACCCGTACGAGATCCAGAAGAAGTGGCAGCAGCGCTGGGCTGAGGCCGATCCCTTCCGCGCGGGCGGCGAGGGTGACACCCGCCCGCGCAAGTACGTGCTGGGCATGTTCCCGTACCCCTCGGGCGACATGCACATGGGTCACGCCGAGAACTACGCGTACGTCGACTCCGTGGCGCGTTTCTGGCGCCACCGCGGCTACAACGTCCTGAACCCCATCGGCTGGGACTCGTTCGGCCTGCCCGCGGAGAACGCCGCCATCCAGCGCGGGGCCGACCCGCGCGAATGGACGTACGCCAACATCGCCCAGCAGAAGGCGAGTCTGCAGCAGTTCGGAACGTCGTACGACTGGAGCCGCGTGCTGCACACGAGCGACCCCGACTACTACCGCTGGAACCAGTGGCTGTTCCAGCAGATGTACGAGCGCGGACTCGCGTATCGCAAGGAGAGCCCGGTCAACTGGTGCCCCAACGACCAGACGGTGCTCGCGAACGAGCAGGTCGTCGACGGACGTTGCGAGCGCTGCGGCTACGAGGTCGTGAAGAAGAAGCTCACGCAGTGGTACTTCAAGATCACGGAGTACGCCGACCGGCTCCTCGACGACCTCAACCAGCTCGAAGGCTTCTGGCCCTCGAAAGTGATCCGGATGCAGCGCAACTGGATCGGCCGCTCGGTCGGCGCCGACATCGACTTCGAGATCGAGGGCCGCGCCGAGAAGGTGACGGTCTTCTCGACCCGCCCCGACACGCTCCACGGCGCCACCTTCTTCGTCGTCGCGCCCGAGAGCGATCTGGCTGCAGAACTGGCCGCGGGCGCATCGCCGGAGGTGCGGATGCGCTTCCAGGATTACCTCGACCAGGTCGGCAAGTCGAGCGAGATCGAGCGTCAGTCGACCGATCGTCCCAAGACCGGTGTGTTCCTGGAGCGGTACGCGATCAACCCGATCAACGGGGAGCGGCTGCCCATCTGGGCCGCCGACTACGTGCTCGCCGACTACGGGCACGGTGCGGTCATGGCCGTTCCCGCCCACGATCAGCGCGACCTCGACTTCGCGCGCGCGTTCGATCTGCCGATCAAGGTCGTCGTCGACACCACCGCACCGGTCACGGGCGCCATCACCGTGATCGACGTCGACGCCGACGGCGTGCCGATCGACCCGGGCGCCGAGTCGTTGTCCGAGCTCGACCCGGCGGTGACCGGAACCGCGCTCACGGGCGAAGGCCGCCTGATCAACTCGGGTTCGCTCAACGGTCTCAGCAAGCGCAACGCGATCGCCCGGATGATCGAGGAGCTCGAGGCGCGCGGGGCGGGTCGCGCAGCGAAGTCGTATCGCCTGCGCGACTGGCTGATCTCTCGGCAGCGCTTCTGGGGCACGCCGATCCCGATGATCCACACGTCGGACGGTCGCATCGTGCCCGTCCCCGACGATCAGCTCCCTCTCACCCTCCCTGACGCGAAGGGCCTCGACCTCGCGCCGAAGGGGACCTCGCCTCTGGGCGCCGCGACGGAATGGATGACGACCACCGATCCCACGACGGGTGAGCCCGCCCTGCGCGACGCCGACACGATGGACACTTTCGTCGATTCGTCGTGGTACTTCCTGCGCTTCCTCTCGCCGGGCGACACGTCCGAGGCGTTCTCCTCGCGCGAAGCGGCCAAGTGGGCCCCGGTCGACTCCTACATCGGCGGTGTCGAGCACGCCATCCTGCACCTGCTCTACGCGCGCTTCATCACCAAGGTGCTCTTCGACATGGGGCTCATCGACTTCACGGAGCCGTTCTCGTCGCTGATCAACCAGGGCATGGTCCTGCTCGACGGCTCCAAGATGTCCAAGAGCAAGGGCAACCTCGTCGAGTTCGCCTCCAGCATGGTCGATCCGGGTGCGGATGCGGTCCGCGTCGCGATCGCCTTCGCCGGTCCCGTGGAAGACGACATCAACTGGGAGGACGTCTCCACGACGGGAGCGCAGAAGTTCCTCGCGCGTGCGTGGCGTGTCGCCAAGGACGTGACGAGCAGCCCGGACGTCGTGTGGGCCGAGGGCGATGTCGCGCTGCGCCGCGTCACCCACCGCCTTCTCGCCGACGCTCCGGGACTGGTCGAGCAGACGAAGTTCAACGTCGTGGTCGCGCGCCTGATGGAGCTGGTGAACGCGACCAGGAAGGCGATCGACACCGGTGCAGGCCCGGCCGACCCCGCGGTTCGCGAGGCGGCGGAGGCCACGGCGATGGTGCTCGACCTGTTCGCGCCGCACACGGCGGAGGAGATGTGGGAGATCCTCGGCTACGAACCGTTCGTCGGTCTCGTGCCCTGGCGTCAGGCCGATCCCACCCTTCTGGTCGACGAGACGGTGACCGCCGTCGTGCAGATCGACGGAAAGGTACGCGGCACTCTGACGGTCCCCGCACGGATCTCCGCCGATGAGCTGGAGGCGCTCGCGCGGGCCGACGAGAAGGTGCGCCGCTCGCTCGGAGATCGCGAGATCGCCCGGGCCGTCGTGCGTGCTCCCAAGGTCGTCAGCTTCACGACGGCGTAGCCTCCTCCCCGGCCCCGGCCGGCCGCGCCGTTTTCCCCGGCGAGGCCGGACGCGTGTGAGTCCACCCGGCGGCAGCGCCAGGGTGGAGCGATGGATGCCGAGAAGCGAGCAGCCTGGCGGCTGCCCCTGGGGGCTGCCGTCGTGCTGGTGGTCGCTGCGCTGTGTGTCACCGTCGTCATCGGGGTGATGCGCAGCTCTGCTGGGCAGGCTGATGAGATCGCTGTGGAGCCGTCATCGCTCGACGCTCCGGGAATCGAACCCGCACAGGTGTACGTGCACGTCGCCGGTGCCGTCCGGCATCCGGGGCTCTACCGACTCGCGGCGGGTGCCCGCGTCGTCGACGCCGTCGCGGCGGCCGGCGGCTTCACCCGCACGGCAGAGCACGCGGGGGTGAACCTCGCCCGACCGATCAGCGACGGCGAGCAGCTGCACGTGCCGCGCCGAGGGGAGACACCGCAGGTCACGCCTGTCGACGGCACCGGCGCCCTGGAGTCGCCGGGCGCACCGGGGCTCGTGAACCTCAACACGGCCGACGCGGCGACCCTGGAGACGCTGCCGCGCATCGGACCGGCGCTCGCCGCGCGCATTCTGGAATGGCGTGAGCAGAACCGGAGGTTTACGAGCGTCGATGACCTTCTTGCGGTCCCGGGCATCGGCGACAAGATGTTGCAGAATCTCCGACCCAAGGTCACCGTGTGAGTCGCCGCGCCACGGCGCAGCCGGAGATGGCCCGCGGTGCCCGCGTGCGACTTCGCGACCTGCGGATGCTGCCTGTGGTCCTCATCACCTGGGCGATCGTCGGCTCGGCTACCGCCGCCGAGGACGGTTCGCTCGGAATCGCCGCGGGTGCGGCAGTCGGCTGCGTCGTGATGCTGACATTCGCGGGCAGGGCGAGACGCCCCGCCGTCTGCACGATCGTCGCTCTCGGATTCGCCTTCGGGGGCGCGGCCGCCGCGCACGTCGCCGTCGCGCAACCCGAACGCGCGGCATTCGCGTCGCTCGACCTCGCCGGCGGCCGGAGCGCGGCGATCGAGGTCGTCGTGGTCGGCAAGGTCGAACCGCGCCCGCAGGGCTGGGCTTTCGATGCCCTTGCCCGGCAGATCAGAGTCGGAGCGACCCGGATCTCGACCCCGAGGGTGCCCGTGACCGTGCACGTTCCCCAGCGGGCGATCGGGCTCGATGTCGGCGCCGATGCGCGTGTCGTCGGCACGGTCGTCCCAGCCCGCACGGGAGAACGGGCCGTGTCCGTCATCCGAGCGGAGGGCCCGCCGGAGGTGATTCGTCCGCCGCAAGGAATCCTGGCCACAGCCAGTGGACTGCGGTCCGGCCTGCAGACCGCGGTGGCGGGGCTCCCCGAACCGGCCGCCGGTCTCATCGCGGGTCTCGCCGTGGGGGACACCTCAGCGGTGGAGCCGCTGCTCGACAGTCAGATGAAGTCGTCGTCGCTGTCTCATCTGACAGCGGTGTCGGGTGCGAACTGCGCGCTCGTCGTCGGCATCGCCTTCGCCGTCGCTGCGGTGTGCGGACTTCGTCGTTCCCTCCGGGTCGGGGCCGGTGCCGGCACCCTCGTGCTGTTCGTCATCCTCGTCACTCCGGAACCGAGCGTGGTGCGAGCGGCCGCGATGGCGGCGATCGCGATGGTCGCACTCCTGCTCGGCCGTTCCGGTGTCGGGGTCGCGGTGCTCTGCTCGGCCGTCGCGCTGCTCCTCATCATCGACCCGTGGCTCAGCCTGTCACTCGGATTCGCGCTTTCCGCCGCGGCCACCGGCTCGCTCCTCCTCGGAGCGGCACCGCTCGCGGCGGGACTCTCGCGTTGGCTGCCTGCACCGGTCGCCACGCTTCTGGCCGTGCCGCTGGCCGCTCAGCTGGCGTGCGGGCCGCTGCTCATTCTGATCGACCCGGTCGTGCCGCTCTACGGCATTGTCGCGAACCTCGTCGCCGGCCCGGCCGCTCCGGTCGCGACGGTGCTCGGTCTCCTCGTCTGTGTCGCGGCGCCGTTCCCCGTGCTCGCCCAGGGCTTCGCGGTGCTCGCGTGGCTCCCGGCCGCGTGGATCGCCGAGACCGCCTCGGTGATCGCCGCTCTGCCCGGGAATGCGATGCCCTGGATCGAGGGACTCGCGGGGCTCGTCGCCCTGGGCGGAATCGGCGCCGGAGTCGTCATACTCGTCACGGGGGTCGGCCGAACTCGGCTCAGAGCCGCCGTCGGCGTCGCTCTGGCGGGCGTCGTCGGCGTGGTCATCGGGCTCGGACCTGTCAACGATGTCGTTGAGAGGTCGCGCGTCCCGGGGGAGTGGGCGATCGCGGCCTGCGACGTCGGGCAGGGCGACGCGCTGTTGGTGCGTTCGGAAGGTCAGGTCGCGCTGATCGACACCGGCCCCGACCCCGCAGCCCTCAGCTCCTGTCTGCACGACTTCGGAGTCACCGACATCGACCTGCTGGTGCTGACACACTTCGACACCGACCACCGCGGCGGACTCCCCGGCGTCAGCGGACGAATCGGCACGCTCCTGCATGGGCCCGTCGACGACACACCAGAGGCAGCGAGGCTCATCCGCGGGCTGATGGGCACGGGCACGCGTCCCGTCCAGGCGCACGCCGGCATGAGCGGCGCTCTCGGCGGGGCCCGGTGGCAGGTGCTGTGGCCGCGCAAGGGGAACGCCGTCTACGGCGGCAATGACGCGAGCATCGTGATGTCGTTCAGCGGCGGATCCGTGCCTCCCGCTCTCTTCCTCGGAGATCTGTCGGCCTCACCGCAAGCCGCGCTCACGTCGCTTCTCACCCGCAGATACGACGTGATCAAGGTGGCCCACCACGGGAGCGCCGACCAGTCACTCGGGCTCTACGAGAGCGCCCGGCCCGCGCTGGCTCTGGTCAGTGTAGGGGAGAACACGTACGGGCATCCCCGGGACGATATCCTCGGACCCCTCGAGCGCATGGGCGCCCTCATCGCGCGCACCGATCTGAGCGGTGCCCTCGCGATCTCGGTTCGCACAGACGGGCGACTGCAGGTCTGGCATCAACGCGGCGTCGCCGGGCCTGGGTAGGCTTGAGCCATGGCGACGCCCCGCAGAACCGCAAGCCGATCAGCGACGGCGATCCCGCAGATCTCCTGGCGCTCACCGCAGCCGGCGCCCATCGTCCTCGTGTCCGGACCCGAAGAAGTCTGCGCCGAGCGCGCCATCGCCGGAGTCCGCGATTTCCTCCGTGCGGAAGACCCGAGCCTTGAGGTCTCCGACCTCCGGGCAGACGACTACACATCCGGATCGCTTCTCGCACTCACCTCGCCCTCGCTCTTCGGCGAGCCCCGCCTCGTCCGTGTGTCAGGCGTCGAGAAGTGCTCCGACGCCTTCATGACCGAGGCGCTCGCCTATCTCCAAGCTCCACAAGACGGCGCCACCGTCATCCTGCGACACACCGGATCGAGCGTACGAGGCAAGAAGCTGCTCGACGCCATCCGATCCGGAACCGGCGGTGGCGTGGAGATCGCATGCCCCGCCGTCAAGCGCGACTCCGACCGGTTCGATTTCGCGGCGGGCGAGTTCCAGGCAGGGCGCAAACGCATCGCCCCCGCCGCACTTCGCGCCCTCGTCAGCGCCTTCGCCGACGATCTCACCGAACTGGCCGCCGCCTGTCAGCAGCTCATCGCCGACGTACCCGGAGACATCAGCGCAGAGACGGTCGAACGCTACTACGGCGGACGCGTCGAGACGACGGCGTTCGCCGTCGCCGACACCGCCATCGCCGGTCGGTACGGCGACGCCCTCGTCACGCTGCGGCACGCCCTCGCCAGTGGAGCGGACCCCGTGCCTCTCGTCGCCGCCATCGCTTCCAAGCTTCGGACCATGGCGCGGGTCGCAGGGTCACGCGAGCCCGCCTCGGCGCTGGCCTCACGCCTGGGCATGAAGGACTGGCAGGTCGACCGCGCCCGCCGCGACCTGACCGGATGGAGCGAGGCATCGCTCAGCACGGCGATCCAGGCGGCCGCGCGTGCCGACGCCGAGGTCAAAGGCGCGTCCCGAGACCCCGTGTTCGCGGTGGAGCGACTCGTCACGGTCATCGCGACACGAGCACCCTACGGCGCCTGACGACGCACTCTCCCCGCCCCGGGAAACGGTGAAGGCCCGCCCCTGTCGGGACGGGCCTTCACCGAAGATGCGGCTCAGAGAGCGGCGACCTGCTTGGCGATCGCCGACTTGCGGTTCGCAGCCTGGTTCTCGTGGATGACACCCTTGCTCACGGCCTTGTCGAGCTTCTTGGTGGCCTTGGCGAGAGCTGCCTCCGCAGCAGCCTTGTCGCCGGCGGCGATGGCCTCGCGGGTGCGACGCACCTGGGTCTTCAGCTCGCTCTTGACGGCCTTGTTGCGCTCGCGCGCCTTCTCGTTGGTCTTGTTGCGCTTGATCTGCGACTTGATGTTCGCCACGTTCGACGGTTCTTTCGTTCGGAGTTTCGGTGGATGTGCCGGGTGACAAGAGAGGGCTGTCGCACGGCGGTCGTGTGAGGGAGAAGCCCACACGCAAGCCAAAACCTGAGTCTACCAGGTTTCGCCCGTCGACCCGCGACATCGCGGGGGCCGTCCGCTGCCGCCGATGCGAAAGCGTCGGACTCCGGAAAGAGAGGGGATGCTGACTGGCACGGATTGCGGCATGATCGACCTACCCGAAGCAGAGGCAGTGATGATGCCATCACCGCCCCGCATGGACGGCCGTCCCATCGGAGGACGGGCGTCGTCAGGACGGACCCGGCGCGACGAGGCGCCCCGAAGGAGATGCCGTGCCCGCAGACCCGCGCCCCCTCGACGTCACCGCCTTCCCGCCGGGGTTCCGATGGTCTGCAGCCACGGCAGCCTTCCAGGTGGAAGGCGCCCGCACGGCGGACGGACGAGGCCGCAGCATCTGGGATGACTTCGTGGAGACTCCCGGACGCATCCTCGACGCCTCGAAAGCAGAACCCGGACCGGACAGCTGGCACAAGTGGCGCGAAGACGTCGCGCTTCTGGGTGCACTCGGCGTCGACCGATACCGATTCTCCCTCTCCTGGGTGCGCGTCGTGCCCGAGGGTCGCGGCGCGGTCAACCGGCGCGCCCTCGACGAGTACTCACGCATGGTCGATGGGCTCCTGGCGGCAGGCATCGCCCCGTTCGTGACGCTGTACCACTGGGACCTGCCCTCACGCTTGGAGCAGGAAGGCGGTTGGCTCTCGCGCGATACGGCCCAGCGGTTCGGCGACTATGCAGCGGCGGTCATCGACGCGCTCGGTGACCGCGTCGGCCACTGGTACACGATCAACGAGCCCGTCTCGACCACCCTTCAGGGCTACGCCATCGGCGAGCTCGCTCCGGGACGCACGCTCCTGTTCGACGCACTCCCCACGGCCCACCATCAACTGCTCGCACACGGAATAGCGCAGAAGCTCGTTCGAGAGGCGGACGCCGGCGAAGTCGGCATCGTGAACAATCACACGGCGGTCGAACCGGCATCCGCGGCGTCTGCCGACCGCGCAGCCGCCGCAGCCTACGACGCGCTGCACAATCAGCTGTTCGCCGATCCCGTGCTGCTGGGTCGCTATCCCGATTCGCTGGGCGCCCTGCTCGATCATGAGCTCGTGCGAGACGGGGATCTGGCGCTCATCTCAGCGCCCGGCGACTTCTACGGCGTCAACTTCTACAACCCGACCCAGGTCGAAGCCGCCGCGGAGGAGGAACCTATTCCCTTCTCGCTGACCGAACGTCAGGGGGCGCCGACCACCGGATTCGGCTGGCCCATCGTCCCCGCAGCGCTCACCTCGGTTCTCACAGGATTGAAGGAGCGCTACGGCGACCGTCTGCCTCCGGTGGTGATCGGCGAGAACGGTGCTTCCTTCCCCGAGCCTCCGGAAGTGGACCACGTGCTCGACGACACGCGCCGCATCGAGTACCTCGCTGGGCACCTGGAAGCGGTGGCGGCCGCGATCCGCGCAGGGGTCGATGTGCGCGAGTTCACGGTGTGGTCGCTGCTCGATAACTTCGAATGGGCAGAGGGGTTCACGCAGCGGTTCGGCATCGTCCATGTCGATCATGACGCCGCGGTGCGAACGCCCAAAGCCTCCTTCGCGTGGTATCGCGACCTCATCGCGCGAGCACGCTCATGACGGGATCGCAGCCCCGCGCGGGCGCGCGCTGGTTCGTCCTGTTCACCCTCGCCTGGCTGGGACTGTGGACGATCCAGCTCACCCCCCTCCAGCTGCTCATCCCTCTCCAGCTCGACACCCCCGAAGACGCGGACGGCTGGGTCGCGGGAGTGGTCTGGTCCGGCCTCGTGCTCGCGGTCGGCGGCGTCGCAGGTGTCATCGCCGGTCCGATCGCGGGCGGGCTGTCCGACCGCACCCGCGGACGTCGCGGACGGCGGCGCCCCTGGGCGGCAGCCGGCATCCTGGTCGCCGCAGCGTCGCTGGTCTGCCTGAGCGTCGCCGGGGGGCCGATCGGGGTCGGGGCCGCCTGGGTGGGGGTCTCCATCGGCGCCGCCGTGGCGGGTGCGGCGTTCACGGCGATGATCGCAGACCAGCTGAGCGCGCAGCGCGGTGCGGCGTCGGCGGTCGTCGCCTCGTCGCAAGCGGTGGGCATCGTCGTCGGTGTCGGGGTGATCGTGCTGCTCGGCCTCGGCACGGTCGCGGGATACCTGGTCCTGGCCGGCTTCCTCCTCGTCGCGGGCCTCACCGCCGCATTCCTGCTTCCTGACCCTCCCGCACCGGATGCCACCCGCGCCGCCCGCGCTCGACGCACGCTCCGGGAGCGGACCGCGGGACTGCGCGATCGCGACTTCGCCTGGCTGCTCGCCGGGCGCCTCGTCGTCAACGTGGGCAACGCCCTCGGCACCGGCCTGCTGCTCTTCTTCCTCCTCTACGGTCTCGGCCGCGACCGCGCCGGCGCCGAGGACGAGCTGCTCCTGCTCATCGTCGTCTACACGGTCTTCGTCGTGGTCGCCTCGGTCGCATCCGGCCGGATCTCCGACCGCACGGGCCGGCGCGTGACGTTGGTCTTCTCCGCCGCGCTTGTCCAGGGCGCCGCCTCGATCCTGCTGGCGGTCTTCCCCTCCCTGGTGACCGCGCTCGGCTGCGCGGCGCTGCTGGGGGTCGGTTACGGCGCGTACATGTCGGTCGGACTGGCGTTGGCCACCGACATCCTGCCGTTCGCGGACGACCATGCGCGAGACCTCGGCCTCGTCAATGTCGCGGCGAGCCTGGGCCAGCTCCTCGGCCCACTCATCGGCGCCGGACTCGTCGCGGCAGCCGGCGGCTTCTGGCTGCTGTTCGTCGCCGGCGGCGTGCTCTCGGTGCTGGGCGGGGCGATGACGCTGGCCTTGCGCGCACGCGAACGAGCCACGCTCGCACGGGGCTGAACGATCAGGATGCGTGCGGTTGGTCAGCTCGTGAGCCGATCGTCGCGAGCGCGACGTCCAGGAGCGCATTGAAGACGCGCGGGCGCATCGCCGTCACGAGGTGACTCGTGCGCGGCACGACGATCAGCTCGGCATCGGGGACCAGCGACGTGAACAGGCGCTCGTTGATGCGCAGCTGATCGTACTGGCCGTTGATGAACCACGTCGGGATGCGGATGCGGCGCAGCGCTGCAAGGAGGTCGAGCACCGAGAGGCTCCGCAATGCGACGTCCTGCGCGTCGTAGGCGTACCCGCCCGCCCCGAAGTCGAGCCTCGTCTCCGGAGGGAGAGTGCGATCGAGTACCCAATCAGCGACACGCTGACCGCGCCCGGGCAGGCGGTCGAAGCCCCTCGCGAGCGCGCGGTACGTCGCAAGACCCACTCCTCGGGGAATGGCGGTGCAGGATGCTGCGATGAAAGCGTCCACCGGGGGTGGCGACTCGCGCCCGACGTAGTCCACGCAGAGGAGGCCGCCCATCGAATGGCCCACCAGCAGCACGGGACCACGTTCGGCTGCAGAGCAGACGGCCGCGTCGATCGTCTCGAAGGCGCCGTCGAGCGTGAAGGTCTCACCCAGCCGCGTCCCGTGTCCCGGCAGATCGATCGCCACCGCCGAGACTCCGCGCGCATCGAGATGAGCGAGCTGAGAACGCCACATCGTGGCGGACGTGCGGATGCCGTGCACCAGCACCACCTGCGTCACCATGCTGTCAGCCTAAGAGCCCTGTCCCGCACGGGGTGGGGGACACGGAGGGCGGACGCCACGCGCCCGCCCTCCGTGAGCCGCATCAGAAGATGACCTTCACCTTGACGGCTCTGCTGCTCGATCCGAGCGAGACCGTGGGGTCGTCGGGAACGAAGACCGCGGTGAACCGATGCGTGCCCCGGCTGAGCTTTCCGAGGGTGAAGGCGGCGACACCCCTGCGGACGGTGGCGGTGGCCACCACCTCATCGCCTTCGCGGAACTCGACGACACCGTGAGGTGTCCCTTCCGCCTGGTCCACGTAGGCGATGAGCGTCGTCGGGAGCAGTCGATTGATGTGCACCGGCAGCAGAGCGACGAGGTCCGTGGTGGTCTCCTGCGGCTGCGCCGTCTGACCCTCTTTCACGGTCACGGGCACGGTGACGACGGTTCCCGACTGGGGTGCGGTCAGTGTGAGGGAGCCGTTGCCCACGGGCGCGTTCGCCGGCACCGTGACGGTGATGTCGGCCGAGCCTTCCACCACCTCGAACTCGCCCAGTCCCACGTCGCCCCATGCGGCGGTGAGCGCCGTGTTCTCGGGGGCACCCCGACTGGTCATGTTGAGATCTGACACCTCGAACGAAAGAGTCGCCCCCGCTTCGACCGACTCGGGCAGACCTGTCACCTGCACCGCCTGCTTGGCGAAGGCGGGCGCGAGCGGAGATTCGTCGGCGATGTAGTCCATCCAGGCCTCGTAGTCGAGGAGTCCGGTGTCGACGTAGTCGGCACCCTCCTGGAACACCCGGAAGTTGTCGCCTCCGGCAGCGAGGAACGAGAAGGTCCCGATGCGGTAGGTGGCCTCCGGGTCGAGAGGAGCGCCGTCGACCGTGACCGAGGTGATGCGCGATCCCTCCGGACGGCTCGCGTCGTACGTGTACGACACGTTGTCCGACAGTCCCAGCTGCAGGTACGGACGCTGCGGCACGGTGCCGTCGGCGTTGCGCTGCCACTGCTGTTCGAGCATGGTCGTGAACTGCTTCCCGGTCAGCGTGACCAGCGCAAGGGTGTTGTTGAAGGGGAGCACCGCGTTCGCCTGCGAGAACGAGATCGTCCCGTCGGGAAGCCCTTCGACAGCGGCGCCGCCGAACTCGGCCTGCGTGTCCCACAGGTCGGCTCGCAGGCCGCCCGGGTTCGTGACCCCGATCTGCGCACCCTGGGGGAGGGCGGAGAGCTGGTCGCGAAGCATCGTGGCGACGGTGTTGCCCAGGGCGGACTCGGAGGCGCGGTCGTCACGCGATCCGCCTGTGTAGACGCCGTCGACGAAGGATCCGCCCGCGTAGGCCGTCGTGATGTCGTCCGACACCTCACCGATCGCCGTGTCGCCGACCTCCTCGGCCGCCGCGATCGCGGAATCCACGATGCGGTCGACCTCCGCCACCCGCGGGTACTTCGCGATGAGCTCGTCGGCAGGCGTCGTCGTGCGCGGCACGAGCCGCTCGCGATGCGATGTCACGTCCCCGGTGGCGGGGTCGATGGAGAGCACGACCTCGCCGATCGTCGCCCCGTAAGACCCGGTCTGCACGACCGGACGCGTGGTGTCGCCTCCGGGGACGGGGGCCGACCATGCGTACTGCTTGTGCGTGTGGCCGGTGAAGATCGCATCGACGTCGGCGCTCGTCTCGGTGATCAGCTTCGCGAACGCACCGCCGTCAGCGACCTCGTCCTCGAGGGTGGACCCTTCCGGGGTGCCGAAGCCGGCACCTTCGTGGAAGAGAGCGATCACGACGTCGGCCTCTCCGTTCGACGGATCGCCGTCCGAGAGATCGGCCGCCACCCGGTTGACCGCGTCGACCGGATCGCCGAACTCCAGCGACGTGATGCCGGCGGGCGACACCAGTGAGGGGGTCTCCTCCGTCACCGCGCCGATGAATCCCACCGTGAGGCCGTCGGCCTCGACCAGAGCGTATTCGGGCAGAGCAGGTGTGTCCGTGCCCGCGAGGTACACGTTCGCGCCGAGCTGGGGATAGTCCGAGAGCTCGGACACGCGCCCTTCGAGGTCGGCCCAGCCTCGGTCGAACTCGTGGTTGCCGACGGCCGTGGCCTCCAGTTCGAGTGCGTTCAGCACGTCGATCGTGGGCTTGTCCTGTGCGATCGACGACGCGAACAGCGAGGCGCCGATGTTGTCGCCCGCCGACACGAAGAGCGTCGGACCGGTCGCCGCATCGCGAAGCTGTTCCACGGTGCCCGCGAAGGCGACCGTGTTCGTGTCGATGCGGCCGTGGAAGTCGTTGATCCCGAGCAGGGTGAGCTCGACGGGCGCCGCCTCGGCAGCCATGCCGACCAGCACCGGGTCGTGGTCGCTCGAGCGATAGGCGTCGGGTGCGTAGAACTCCGTCCCGTGCGACCGGAAACGGCTGTATTCCAACGCGACCGATTCGCCCGAGTTGATGTTCCAGACGTCGGCCCCGGTGGCCCGCGAGAGGGCGGCGTCGTTGAGGAGCACGTGGTCGAGCGAGCCCGACAGACCCGAGAAGCTGTACGACTGCGTCTCTACGTCGAAGTGCTGTTCGACATCGGTGTACCCGGCGTCGTAGAGGACGTGAAGCGGGTCTTCCTGGCCGTAGGAGTTGAAGTCGCCCGCCAGTGCGACGGAGGCGACATCCCCTCGGATCTCCGTCACCCAGTCGCGCAGCGCTGTGGCCTGCCGCACCCGCGATTCGTTCGACGAGCCCTGCCCGTCGCCGGCGTCCGCATCGCCCGGCCAGGGCCCGGCGGATCCCTTCGACTTGAAGTGGTTCACCACGAACAGGAAGGAGTCGCCTCCGTCACCCGGCCGGAAGACCTGGCCGATCGGCTCGCGTGCGTTGCCGAAGGCTTCTCCGTCGGCGCTCTGGTCGCCGAGCGCACGGGCCTCTCCCACCGGGCTGACCTCAGCGGGCTGGTAGATGATCGCGTTGGTGATGACATCCTGCTCGGATGCCGGGGGCAGCTCCGACGACGAGGCGACGAACGCCCAGCGGTCCTCTCCGGCCGCGGCGTTGAGCGCTGCCACCAGCGTGGCGGTCGCTTCGTCTGTCTCCTCGCCGAGGGCGGCGGAGTTCTCGATCTCCATGAGTCCGACCACGCTCGCGTCGAGCGCGTTGATGGCCGCGACGATCTTCGCCTGCTGGCGTTCGAGGTCTGCCGCGTCCCATGCCCCGCGCTGGGCGCAGCCGTCGCGCACCGTCACTCCGTCTCCGAAGCGGTCGGTGTAGGCGACGCACGAGGCGTCGTCGCTGCCGAGCGTCGTGAAGTAGTTGAGCACGTTGAACGAAGCGAGGGTCACATCGCCCCCGACGGGCTCCGGAGCGGCTGTGCGCGGGTCGGCGAAGACGACGTCGTCGGCTCCGGAGCCGTCGCCGACGAGCGGCCGGGTCGGGTTGAGCTTCCACAGCCCGTTGCGGAAGTCGACGACCATCGGCGCCGTGAACGTCACCGACGCGCCGACGACGACCGGCTCGGTCAGCGACACGTAGGCGGGCGTCAGGCGAGCGGATCCCGACGACAGATAGTTGGTGGACGAGCCGTCATCGAGGGTGACCGCGCGTGCCGCGTTGTCGGCGGCGACGTCTGCGGCTTCGGCGCTCCCGGGCCGCGCGACATCGGTGGGCTGGCGCAGCGGCGTGTCGCCCGCGGCAAGACCCACTTCGCCGTACTGGTTCGTCGCGTACGTGTTGCTGACGGTGAAGTCTCCCTGCGGCGCGATCAGCATCGATTCGAGCGACTCCCGTGCGGCGGCCGACCGGGGCCAGGCGACGGATGCCGGCTGCGGCGCTGCCGCATCATCGATGACCGTCGCGCCACCGGGCGCGACGACGAGTTGCGTCAACCCGCTGCGCTCCGCGACAGTGCCGGTGACCTCGACGGTGTCGCCGAGCTCGACGGCTCCGGTCGCACCGGGGGCGGAGACGAAGATCGCGTCCGAGGCGGTGTGCGAGGCGAGGTCGAGGTCTCCGCCGGTGCCCGCCGTCTGGAGGACGTAGCCGTCGAGGCCGCCGGTGGGATAGTGGGCGGTGACGACGCCGGTCGTGGTGACGGTCGTGCCGACGAGCGGGGACGCGTCGCCGTCACCCTGGATCTGCGCGATGGCGACGATGGACGGCTCCGGCGATTCGGTCGGCGATGGTGTGGGCGACGGCGTGGGCGTCGGGGTCGTGCCGCTGCCGAGGCCTTGCGGGGTGGGGGCTCCGACGGCGAAGTCCGCGGCGTTGTCCGCGGTGTGGGCGAGATCCTCGCCCCGGGCGACGCTCGTGGCGTTGCTCGTGCCGGGCGCGGCGGCGGAGCCCGCGAAGTGCGTCGCCCCGCCCCATCCGACGAAGTCGACGACCTGCGGGAGATCGACGATGCCCGTCGCGCCCGACAGCGCGGTCGTGCTCTCCACGAGAGCCACCTTGCCTTGGGTGCCGCTCAGGGCCGTCTTCGCGTCGACGTCGGCCGTGAAGCCCGGCAGCGAGCGGTTGTCGCCGTACGCCTGACCGACGAGCAGCTGCGCCCCCGGCGGCAGCTCGATCGCTCCGAGGGACGTCACCTGCCAGCTGCCGCCGGTGGCGGAGGCGTACTGCACGCTCCAGCCCGAGAGGTCGACGGTCTCCTCCGACACGTTGGCGAGCTCGATGAAGTCGCGGTCGAACGCTCCACCGGAGTTGCCGCCGCCCCCGTAGATCTCGGAGATGACGACGGCGGCGTCCGCACTGACCGCGGCCGTGGCGGGAGGTGTTGCGGCGAGGCCGGCGGCGATCACGATGGCGGCCGTGGCGACGGCGATCGGCGGGCGCGAGGAGTGGAAGGCGGATGGGCGGGATGGTGCGTTCGTCACGTCTTCTCCAGAAGCGGTCCGCGCGCGGGGGAGTAACGCGCAGGGGGCGGCCGCCGTTCTGAGCATCATGCGGTGCGTACCGGATCGACAAGTGTCAGATCGGTTAACTCTTTCTCATCCTGCTTCGCTCTGGCGTGTCCCTCGGAAGGTCGACTAAGGTCGCGCGGTCGAGTGCGCCCGTGGCGGCGGGACGCGGGCGGCGCGGCGTTCGCCGGTAGACTGCACGAGACATGTCACCGCGCGCACTCAAGCCTCTCGAGCCGGCATCCACCCCGCCCGAGCAGATCCGTAACTTCTGCATCATCGCCCACATCGACCACGGCAAATCGACGCTGGCCGACCGCATGCTGCAGATCACCGGCGTCGTCGCCGACCGCGACATGCGCGCGCAGTACCTCGATCGCATGGACATCGAGCGCGAACGCGGCATCACCATCAAGTCGCAGGCTGTCCGGATGCCGTGGGCGACCTCCGACGGCACGTACGCGCTGAACATGATCGACACGCCCGGCCACGTGGACTTCACCTATGAGGTGAGTCGTTCGCTCGCCGCGTGCGAGGGTGCGATCCTGCTCGTCGACGCTGCTCAGGGCATCGAGGCGCAGACCCTCGCCAATCTGTACCTGGCGCTCGAGAACGACCTCCACATCATCCCGGTGCTCAACAAGATCGATCTGCCCGCTGCCGACCCGGAGAAGTTCGCTGCAGAACTGGCCGGGCTGATCGGCGGCGACCCCGACGACGTGCTGCGGGTCAGCGGCAAGACCGGCATGGGCGTCGAGGCGCTCCTCGACCGCATCGTCGAGCAGATCCCTGCGCCCGTGGGCGATCCCGATGCGCCCGCGCGAGCGATGATCTTCGACTCCGTCTACGACTCGTACCGCGGTGTCGTGACCTATGTCCGCATGGTCGACGGTCAGCTGGAGCCGCGTGAGCGCATCCAGATGATGTCGACCCGCGCGACCCACGATCTGCTGGAGATCGGAGTGTCGAGCCCGGAGCCGGTGCCGACGAAGGGCCTGGGCGTGGGCGAGGTGGGCTACCTCATCACCGGCGTGAAGGATGTGCGCCAGTCGAAGGTCGGCGACACGGTCACGACCCACCGGAAGCCCGCCGAGCAGCCGCTGGCCGGCTACACCGACCCCAAGCCGATGGTCTTCTCAGGGATCTACCCGATCGACGGGAGCGACTACGCGGAGCTGCGGGAGGCCCTCGACAAGCTCAAACTGTCGGATGCCTCCCTTCAGTACGAGCCGGAGACCTCGGTCGCCCTCGGCTTCGGCT
The DNA here is from genome assembly GCA_023431405.1 of Actinomycetes bacterium. GTDB lineage: Bacteria > Actinomycetota > Actinomycetes > Actinomycetales > Microbacteriaceae > Microbacterium. The sequence goes on along the minus strand of JAEYVZ010000004.1, from coordinate 52,291 downwards.
TCCGCTGCGGATTCCTGGGGCTTCTGCACCTCGAGATCATCACCGAGCGGCTGTCGCGCGAGTTCGGTCTCGATCTGATCACCACGGCCCCGTCGGTGACCTACACGGTCACCACCGACACCGGGGAGACGGTGACGGTCACCAACCCCAGCGAATACCCCGACGGGCGAGTGGCCGAGGTGTCAGAGCCCGTCGTCAAGGTCGGCATCCTGCTTCCGAAGGACTACGTCGGAACGGTCATGGAGCTCTGCCAGGGGCGCCGCGGCACCCTCCTCGGCATGGAGTATCTCAGCGAAGACCGTGTCGAGCTGCGCTACAACATGCCGCTGGGTGAGATCGTGTTCGACTTCTTCGATCACCTCAAGAGCCGCACGCAGGGTTACGCCAGCCTCGACTACGAGCCGGCGGGCTCGCAGACCGCCGACCTGGTGAAGGTCGACATACTCCTGCAGGGCGAGAAGGTCGACGCGTTCAGCTCGATCGTGCACCGGGACAAGGCATACGCCTACGGAACGATGATGACCGAGCGCCTCCGCAAGCTCATCCCGCGACAGCAGTTCGAGGTGCCGATCCAGGCAGCCATCGGCGCACGCATCATCGCGCGCGAGAACATCCGTGCGATCCGAAAGGACGTGCTCGCCAAGTGCTACGGCGGTGACATCACCCGCAAGCGCAAGCTCCTCGAGAAGCAGAAAGAGGGCAAGAAGCGCATGAAGATGGTGGGCCGCGTCGAGGTCCCGCAGGAGGCGTTCATCGCCGCCCTGTCCGGAGACGTCGAGGGCAAGGACAAGAAGTAGGCTGGACGCCATGCGCCGCGGAAGCTTCCAGGACGGAACGGTCGACTACGCCGCAGTCGGGGCCACACGCGCCGCCGACCTCATGGGCTATCCGCCCGAGAAGAGTGTTCCCGCCGAAGCGAGCTGGCGGATCGGCAGCGGCGAATCCCGCTTCCTGACCTCTGCCGATGCACTGCTGTCGTGGACGCCGCTGCGCGGCGCGGGTCTCGCGGTCACCGACGTGCGTCCGGCATCCGGACCCATGTACTCGGGGGTGAGCTTCGACGCCGAGGGGGCGCCGGTCACCCCGAGCCGGCTCGAGGCCGACCAGCGCTTCGACGTCGACGGGATGCCGTACGTCGGTGCCGGCACGAGTGTGCACGTACGGGGCCGCGTCAAAGGCATGCGCGCCGACGCGGAGCTGCGCGTCATCTACGTCATCGAGGAGCCGCGCCGCGTCGGGTACGGCCTGGGGACGGTGTCCGGCTCGGTCGTGAGCGGCGAGGAGTCGTTCGTGCTCGACTGGCATGAGAACGATGAGGTGTGGTTCACGGTGCGCGCGTTCGACAGGCCGGTCGGCGCGCTGTACCGCCTCCTTCCTCCGCTGCTGAAGCGTCGCCGCCGCGAACTGTTCCAGGGCTACCTGCGCGCCATCTCCCCGTTGTTCACCACCCCCGCCTGATGGCATCGTCGCTTCCCCTGGGCGACCCGGCCCCCGCGGACGGCTCGCTTCCCGCGGACATCGCCATCGACGAGCAGACCGCATTCGGCGTCTACATCCACGTGCCTTTCTGCCGCGTGCGATGCGGTTACTGCGACTTCAACACCTACACGGCCGGTGAGCTGCGCGGAGCACGGCAGGACGCGTACGCCGACGAAGTGCTCCGTGAGATCGCGTTGTCGGCGCCCGTGCTTTCGGAGCGCGGCGCTCTTCGGCCCGCCTCGACCGTCTTCTTCGGCGGCGGCACCCCCACCCTCCTTCCCGCAGGCGACCTCGCCCGCATGCTCTCGGCAGTGCGCGACACCTTCACGCTGACGGACGACGCCGAGGTGACCGTGGAAGCGAACCCCGACACTCTCGATCTCGCCGTTGCGGAGGAGCTGGCACGCGCCGGCGTCACGCGGGTGTCGATCGGCATGCAGTCGGCGGTGCCACACGTGCTGGCAGCACTCGACCGAACCCACGATCCGGCGAACGTGGCCACGGCCGTCACCGCCGCACGAGCTGCGGGCCTCGCCGTGAGCCTCGATCTCATCTACGGCGCGCCGGGGGAGACCCTCGACGACTGGCGCCGCTCCCTGACGACCGCCGTCGCCCTGCGCCCCGACCATGTGTCGGCGTACGCGCTCATCATCGAGGCGGGCACCAAGCTCGAGCGTCAGATCCGGCGGGGCGAGGTGCCGGCACCCGACGACGACCTGCAGGCCGACATGTACGAACTCGCCGACGGCGTGCTCGAGGCGGCCGGGTACTCCTGGTACGAGGTGTCGAACTGGGCAGCGGACGAGACTCGCCGTTCCCGGCACAACCTCTCGTACTGGCAGGGCGACGACTGGTGGGGCTACGGCCCTGGTGCGCACAGTCACATCGGCGGTCTGCGCTGGTGGAATGTCAAGCATCCCGCGGCGTACGCGCAGCGGCTGGCGGCGGGCGAATCGCCTGCCGCGGCCCGCGAACGCCCCGACGAAGCGGCGCGGCGGCTGGAGGGCGTGCTGCTGCGCTCTCGGATCGCAGACGGTCTCGCGGTGTCCGAACTCACCGGGCGAGGGCGCCACGCGATCGCATCGCTCATCGCCGACGGGCTCATCGACGGACCGGCCGCCCTCCGCGGGCGTGTCGTGCTCACCCTTCGCGGAAGGCTCCTGGCTGATGCCGTGGTGCGCGCGCTGACCGAGTAGGCCCGGGAACCCGCGGTCCGGCAGCGACGACGCGCTAGAATTGGCACTCAGGAACCGTGAGTGCCAGCGGAGGAGGATGATGGTCTCGGAACGCGGACTGCAGGTCCTGCGCGCCATCGTGCAGGACTACGTCGAGACGCGCGAACCCGTCGGCAGCAAGTCGATCGTCGACCGTCACCAGTTCGGCGTGTCGGCCGCGACGATCCGCAACGACATGGCGCTCCTGGAAGACGAGGAGCTGATCACTGCTCCGCACACCTCGTCGGGTCGCATACCCACCGACAAGGGCTATCGGGTCTTCGTCGATCACCTCGCCGAGCTGCGCCCTCTCACCGCTGCCCAACGGTCGGCGATCTCCTCCTTCCTCGACGGGCCGGTCGACCTCGACGACCTGCTCGTGCGCACCGTCCGGTCGCTCACGCAGCTGACCGGCCAGGTCGCGATCGTCCAGTATCCGTCGTTCGCGCGCGCCAACGTCTCCCACGTCGAGTTCGTCCACCTCGGCGCGCGCCGTATCGTCGTGATCGTGGTCACCGACACGGGCCGCGTCTCGCAGCGGCTCGCGTTCCTCGCCGACGAGCTGAGCGAGGACGAAGTCGGGCGGGTGAAGCATGCGATCGCCGAACTCGTGACGGGTAAGAGCGTGCGCGACGGCGCACAGGCGGTCGCCGATCTCCTCGCGAAGCCCGACGCACCCTCGCGGTTCGATGAGGCGCTGCGCACCGTGGCGCGGATCGTCGCCGAAGAGCTCGAGGACTTCCGTCAGGACAAACTCGTCATGGCCGGAAGCGCCACGCTCGCCCGCCGTGAATCCGACTTCCGGGGAAGCATCTATCCGCTCCTCGAGGCGATCGAGGAGCAGGTCACGCTTCTGCGCCTCATGGGCGAGATGGTCGCCGACGAACACGGCCTGGCGGCGAGCATCGGCCGCGAGAACGAGCCTTTCGGGCTTCCGGAGGCGTCGATCATCGCGGGGGACTACGACGCGACCGGCACGCGCGCCCGGGTCGGGGTCCTCGGCCCGACCCGCATGGATTACCCGACGAACCTCGCGGCGGTGCGTGCCGTCGCGCATTATCTGAGCCGGCTGCTCGACGAAGACGACGCGTCTCGCTGACGACCGGAACGACTCACCGCGCCCGGAAGGGCAGGAAAGGCGAAAGTGGCTGACCACTACGAAGTGCTCGGGGTGTCTCGCGATGCGAGCCCCGAGGAGATCAAGAAGGCGTATCGGCGACTCGCGCGCCAGCTCCATCCGGACGTGAATCCGGGGGAGGATGCCGCGGAGCGCTTCAAGCTCGTCACGCACGCGTACGACGTGCTCAGCGACCCGGAGCAGCGCCAGCGCTACGACATGGGAGGCGACAGCAGCCCCTTCGGCGGCGGCGCGGGCTTCGGCGGATTCGGCGACGTCTTCGAGGCGTTCTTCGGGGGCGGGGGAGCGCGTGCCGGTCGTCCCCGTTCCCGTCGGGAGCGAGGCCAGGACGCCCTCGTGCGCATCACCCTCGATCTCTCCGACGTCATCTTCGGCACGCACCGCGACGTCGAGGTCGACACGGCCGTCCTCTGCGAGACGTGCCAGGGTTCATGCTGTCAGCCGGGCACTCAGCCGGTGACCTGCGACATCTGCCACGGATCGGGTCAGGTGCAGCGCACGGTGCGGAGCCTCCTCGGCAATGTGGTCACGTCGCAGCCGTGCACGACCTGCCAGGGGTACGGCACGACCATTCCCTACCCGTGCGGCACATGCGCAGGGCAGGGACGCGTGCGCGCCCGGCGCACCGTGTCGGTCGACATCCCGGCAGGCGTCGAGACCGGTCTGCGTCTGCAGCTTCCCGGTTCCGGCGAGGTCGGACCTGCCGGTGGCCCCAACGGCGACCTGTACCTGGAGGTCACCGTCACCCCGCACGAGGTGTTCAGTCGCGAAGGCGATGATCTGCTGGCGACGCTCGAGGTGTCGATGCCCGACGCGATCCTGGGGGCGACGACGACGATCGATGCCCTCGACGGGACCGTCGATCTCGATATCCGGGCGGGAGCCCAGTCGGGCGAGGTGCTCACGGTGAAGGGCCGCGGCATCACCCCCCTGCGCGGCGGTCAGCGCGGTGACCTGCGCGTCGGCATCCATGTCGTCACGCCGACCCGTCTCGATGCCAAGCAGCGCGCGCTGATCGAAGAGTTCGCCAAGAAGACCAAGGCCCCGGCACCGCGACTGGCGGAATTCCACCAGGGTCTGTTCTCCAAGCTGCGCGACCGGTTCCGGAACGGCTGATCGCGTGGCCCTGCACTTCCTCGTCGACGACGCGCCGCTCGTCGCCCAGCCGGGAGACACCGTCACACTGACCGGCCCCGAGGCCCATCACGCCGCCGCCGTGCGACGGGTGCGGCCAGGCGAGGAGATCACGCTCGGCGACGGAGCGGGCGTGTGGCTGACGGGGCAGGTCACCGCCGCCGATCCGAAGACGGTCGTCGTCTCGATCGTGTCGCGCCGCGAGGTGACCCCGCCTGCTCGGCGGCTCGTGCTCGCACAGGCGCTCGCGAAGGGCGACCGAGACGAACTGGCCGTGCAGGCCGCGACCGAGCTGGGCGTCGACGCGATCGTTCCGTGGCAGGCGGCCCGCAGCGTGTCGCGGTGGGATGCCGCGAAAGCGGCCAAGGGCGTGCGGCGATGGCAGACGATCGTCCGCGAAGCGTCCAAGCAGGCGCACCGCGCATGGGTGCCTGCGGTCGAAGGACCCGTGACGACGGCGCAGCTCGCGGAGCGGGCGGGAACGCTGCTGGTGCTGGAGCCCACGGCATCCCGACCCCTGTCGCAGACTCCGCTTCCGGACGCCGAGGGCGACATCGTGCTCGTGGTGGGGCCGGAGGGCGGCATCGCCCCTCAAGAGCTCGAGACGTTCACCGGTGCCGGCGGCACCCTCGTGAAGCTGGGCGATACGGTGCTGCGCACCTCGACCGCGGGGCCGGCCGCGCTGGCGGTCGTGAGCGCGCGCCTGGGACGCTGGTGAGCGCCCGGCCCGCGGCCGAGCGACGTCATGACCCCGCCCGCGACATGCCCTCGATAGACTCGATGCCATGAGCGAACCGTCCATCTTCACGCGCATCCTGCAGGGCGAGATCCCCTCGGAGATCATCGCGGAGACCGAGAACGCGTTCGCGATCCGCGACATCGCGCCCCAGGCTCCGCTCCACCTGCTGGTGATCCCGAAAACGCCGGATTACCGCAACGTGGTCGAGCTCGCCGCCGCCGACCCCGACCTCCTGGCAGAGCTCGTGGGTCTCGCCAACAGCCTCGCGTCCGAGCACGGAGACGGCGACTTCCGACTGGTCTTCAACACCGGCCCCGGCGCCGGTCAGACGGTCGATCACGTGCATGCGCATGTCCTCGGCGGCGGGCTCTCGGAAGGCGGACTCGGTGGCTGACGCCCCAGATCCCTCCGTCGAGCGGATCCACGCCGACGGCATCGCGATGGTTCAGCTCCTCGGACCGCAGGACCGTCTGCTGCGGGTCGTCGAGCATGAGCATCCAGATGTCGAGGTGCATGTGCGTGGAAACGAGATCACCCTGTCGGGGGATGCCTCGTCCGTCGCCGGTGCCCGAGCGCTGGTCGAGGAGCTCATCACGCTTGCCCGCGCAGGTCAGGGTCTCGACGCATCCGACGTGACCGCGTCCAGCCGCATCATGCGCTCCGACCCCGGGATGCGCCCCTCCGAGGTGCTCGGTGAAGCGATCCTCACCGCGCGCGGCCGGGTCATCCGCCCCAAGACGCTCGGGCAGAAGGCGTATGTCGACGCGATCGAGGAGAACACGATCGTCTTCGGCATCGGTCCGGCAGGCACGGGAAAGACCTACCTCGCCATGGCGAAGGCCGTGCAGGCGCTTCAGCGCAAAGAGGTCAGCAGGATCATCCTCAGCCGCCCGGCGATCGAAGCAGGGGAGCGGCTCGGCTTCCTGCCGGGCAGCCTGACCGACAAGATCGACCCCTATCTGCGCCCGCTCTACGACGCGCTCAACGAGATGCTCGATCCGGAGCTCGTGCCCAAGCTCATGGCATCCGGCACGATCGAGGTCGCCCCGCTGGCCTACATGCGCGGCCGCACCCTGAACGACTCCTTCGTGGTGCTCGATGAAGCGCAGAACACCACGCCAGAGCAGATGAAGATGTTCCTCACGCGTCTCGGCTTCGGTACCCGCATGGTCGTCACCGGGGACATCACCCAGATCGACCTGCCCCAGGGGGCCTCCGGCCTCCGCCTCGTCACCCGCGTCCTGAAGGACATCGACGACATCCACTTCTCGTACCTCACGAGCGACGATGTGGTGCGTCACACGCTCGTCGGTCGCATCGTCGACGCCTACACGGAGTACGACGAACAGCGCCTCGCGTCCCGCCGCGAGCGCGACGAGGCGACCGAGTTCGCGAACCGTGCCGAGCGGCGCCGGGCGATGGACTCACGCGACGGACGCCGGCCGGCCGGACCTCGTGATCACCTTCCGCCGCGAGACCACAGCCCGAAACGAGGCCGCTCATGACCATCGAGATCACCAACGAGTCGGGTGTCGCCGTCGACGAGACGGTGCTGCTGCGCCTGACCGAGCAGAACCTCGCCGAGCTCAACGTCAGCCCCGATGCCGATGTCGCGATCCTCCTCGTCGACGAGGGCGCCATGGAGGCGCTCCACGTGCAGTGGATGGACGAGCCCGGCCCGACCGATGTGCTGAGCTTCCCCATGGACGAGCTGCGCCCGGGCACGGAGGACCAGCCGACCCCGGCAGGTCTGCTCGGCGACATCGTGCTGTGTCCGCAGGTGGCCGAGACGCAGGCTCTCGCGGCCGGACACGCGACGATCGACGAGTTGATCCTGCTGACGACGCACGGCCTGCTGCACCTCCTGGGCTTCGACCACGCCGAGCCCGAGGAGGAGCGCGAGATGTTCGGGCTGCAGCGTGAGCTCATCGCCGCTTTCCAGGCGGCGGAACGCCGTCGCCGCGCATGACCGAGGTTCTGCTCCTCCTCGCGGCCGCACTGCTCGTCGCCCTCGGCGGTCTCATGGCTGCCCTCGATGCCGCCCTCGGCGTCACCTCACGGGCCGACCTGGCCGAGATGGCGACCACCGCGCGCAGGCGAGACTCGCTTGAGCGGATGGCTGCAGACCCCGAGGTGCATGTGCACGCGGTGGTGTTCATGCGGATCCTCACCGAGACGACCGCTGCGGTCCTCGTGATGGGGGCCTTCACGCTCCTGTTCGACAGCATCTGGTGGGCCATGCTCGCCGCCGCGGTGCTCATGACCGCGGTCTCGTTCGTACTCGTGGGCGCGAGCCCGCGCAGTTTCGGCCGCCAGCATGCCAAGGCTCTGCTGCGCACGTGCGCGCCGGTCGTACGCGGCGCGCGGATCGTGCTCGGACCCCTCGCGCATCTGCTGGTGATCCTCGGCAACCGAGTGACTCCGGGAGTGGCCCGCGGCACCTCGTTCGCGTCCGAAGAGCAGCTGCTGAGCATGGTGGACGAGGCGGCCTCGCAGGACCTCATCGAAGAGGACGATCGTGACCTCATCCACTCGGTCTTCGACTTCACCGACACCTTCGTGCGCGCGGTGATGGTGCCGCGCACCGACATGGTGACGATGGATGCCGCGGCCACGACGCAGGAGGCCATGCAGCTCTTCCTCGACAAGGGCGTCTCCCGCATCCCGATCGCCGACGACGACGCCGATGACATCACGGGTGTCGTCTACCTGAAGGACCTCGTGCAGTTCGCCTACCGCGACGAGCGCACGTGGCGCACCGCTCCCGTCAGCCGCATCGCTCGGCCCGCCGTGTTCGTACCCGAATCGATGCGAGCTGAGACCCTCCTGCAGCAGATGAAGCGGGACGCCGTGCACGTCTGCCTCGTCGTCGACGAGTACGGCGGCATCGCCGGGCTGGTCACCCTGGAGGACCTCATCGAGGAGCTGGTCGGCGAGATCGCCGACGAGTACGACACGCGTCCCAACGAAGTCGTCGACCTCGGCGACGGCCGCTACCGCGTGAGCGCTCGCCTGGGTCTCGATGAGGTGGGGGAGATCTTCGGCATCGAACTCGAAGACGATGATGTCGACTCGATCGGAGGGCTTCTCGGCAAGCTCCTCGGGCGCGTCCCGCTTCCCGGTGCCACGGCGGAGCACGACGGTCTCGTCATCACCGGCGGCACATCCCGGGGGCGAGGGCGCGGGCTGGCGACCGTCTTCGTGGAACGTGCCGAGGCCGGCGAGAACAGCGCCGGCGCCCGCACGACCGGCCCGCTCGACGTTGTGAAGGAAGACTCATGACCACTTCTGCCCCGTCTCCCCACCGGTCCGGCTTCGTGACCTTCGTGGGGCGACCGAACGTCGGCAAGTCGACGCTCACGAATGCGCTCGTCGGCGAAAAGGTCGCGATCACGTCCGACAAGCCGCAGACGACGCGTCGCGCCATCCGCGGCATCCTCAACCGCCCCGGCGGGCAGCTCGTCATCGTCGATACGCCAGGGATCCACAAGCCTCGAACGCTCCTGGGCCAGCGCCTCAACGATCTGGTCGAGCAGGTGCTCGGCGACGTCGACGCGATCGGCTTCCTCGTTCCCGCGAACGAGAAGGTCGGCCCCGGCGATCGGCGCATCGCCGCTTCTCTCGACGGATACCCACGTGCGAAGAAGGTGGCGATCGTGACGAAGACGGATGTCGCGACGCGCGACCAGATCACGGAGCGGCTCATCGAGGTCGACAGTCTCCGGGAGGACTGGGCTGCCGTCATCCCCCTGTCGGCCGTCACCCAGGACCAGTTGGACGTGCTCGCCGATGAGCTGCTCTCGCTCCTGCCCGAGGGACCCTCCCTGTATCCCGACGACGTCGTCACCGACGAATCGCTCGAAGACCGCATCGCCGAGATCATCCGCGAAGCGGCCCTCGAAGGAGTACGCGACGAGCTTCCCCACTCGATCGCGGTGACGATCGAGGAGATCGCCGAGCGCGAAGACTCCGACATCACCGACATCTACGCGAACCTCGTCGTCGAACGCGACAGCCAGAAGGCGATCATCATCGGGCACAAGGGGTCGCGCCTGCGAGACGTCGGCGCGCGTGCACGCGCTCAGATCGAGCCGCTGATCGGCACCAGGGTCTACCTGAAGCTGCATGTGCGTGTCGCAAAGGAGTGGCAGCGCGACCCGAAGCAGCTGGGCCGTCTGGGGTTCTGATGGCTCGGCAATGGCAGGCACTGCGTCCCGGCGGACCGGAGACATGGCAACTCGTCGACGTCGACGTCCGCCCGCCTGCCGCAGGGGAGGTGACGATCCGCGTGCGTGCCGCCGGTATGAACCCGGCCGACTACAAGCACGTCGCGCCCGGTGCGCCCGGCGCGGAGTTCCCTGCCGCGATCGGCTACGAGGTCGCAGGGGAGATCAGCGCTGTCGGGCCCGGCACCCGGCTCGCGTCCGGTCCCGCCACGATCGGGCAGGAGGTGCTCGCGTTCCGGGTGCAGGGGGGTTACGCGGGCGAACTGACCGTGCCTGCCGACAAGGTGTTCGCCAAGCCGTCCGCCTTGACCCATCCGGAGGCGGCGAATCTGCTGCTCACCGCGACGACGGCCGCCGAGATGCTCGAGGTCACGCGCGTCGAGGCGGGCGAGACGATCGTCTTGCACGGGGGTTCGGGCGCCGTCGGTCTCGCGGTCCTGCAGCTCGCCCGGCTGCGCGATGTCCGCGTCGTGGCGACGGCGTCACCCGCATCGTTCGATCGGGTGCGCGCGTTCGGCGGCACCCCTGTCGCCTACGGCGCGGGACTCATCGAGCGGCTCCGCAATGCCGCCGAAGAGGGGGGCTTCGCCGCGGCACTGGACGCCGCCGGGACCCCAGAAGCGATCGACGCCTCTGTGACGCTGGTCGCCGACAGGGACAGGATCGTTACCGTCGTCGGCGGTGAGAGCGCTCGAACCGCGGGCATCCGCATGATCGCGGGCCGTATGCCTGCCAGCGCCGCATTCCGCGACGGAGTCCGGAGCGAACTGGTCGCGATGGCCGCGCGCGGCGACCTCGTCGTGCCCATGGCGGCGACCTACCCCCTCGACGAGATGCACGAGGCGATGCGGCGCCTCACCTCCGGACATCCCGGTGGGAAGATCGCCCTCATCCCCTGACACGGGTGCGGGCCCCGGAGAGCCGCCGGACGCTTCAGCCGACTTCGCGCATCGCCGACCGGATGATCACGCGCCCTTCGCCGAACTCGCCGTCCGCGGCATCCTGCCAGGTGCCGTCGTCCCAGACGACATCCACCCACAGCCACCCGTCGACCGGTGCGGCGCTCAGGACGGCACTGCCGAGCCGGTCGGCGACGGCATCTTGGATCTCGGCCAGCTGCTCCTCCGTGGCGGCGCCCGGCTCTCCTCCGGTGGGATCGGGCGCCATCATCGGGTCGTACAGCGCGAGCATGACCGGCGACTGGGTCACGGCGAAGGAGGTGCCGTCGTAGCTCCCCTGCACGGCGTAGGAGCCCCAGGTCACGCCGTTGCTCGACTCGCTGCCGTCGATCCCGGCCCAGTCCCAGCCTTTCAGCGGGATGCCGGTGCACTGCGGAGGATAGGACTCCATGACGGCGCCGAGGCAGAGCTCCGCCCCGCTGCCGTCGTCGAGCACGGTGCCCTGTGCGACGACATCCCCGCCCGGAAGACCAGGATCGACCGACCCCAGCCCCACCGATGCGGACGGCGTGCCTGGACTGCCGCCGGCACGCGATCCGGCGGTGTTCGGGGTGGCGCAGGCGGACAATGCCAGTCCCGCGAACACGCTGACGGCGGCGATGGCGATGAAGCGGCGACGGTTCATGATCGGGGAGTGTCGGCGACGGCGAAACCGTCTCACGTTCCAGAGCGGAGGGCGGCGGGTGTATCGTGAAGGAATGCGCGCAGGCCTGCTTCTTCTTAGCCGCCGCGACGAGACCTCGTAGTCAGGGCCCCTCTCGTCGCGGAGATCGGCGTCGGCCCTTTTCATCCGCGACGAGAAGAAGCGACATCATCATGAAGAACAATCAGAAGCCCTCCGCCATGCCGGTCTCCAAGTACCGGCCGTTCCACGAGCAGATCCGTGTCGATCTGCCTGACCGCACCTGGCCCGACAAGCGGATCGAGACGGCTCCGCGCTGGTGCGCCGTCGACCTGCGCGACGGCAATCAGGCTCTCATCGATCCGATGAGCCCCGAGCGCAAGCGAATCATGTTCGAGCTCTTGGTGAACATGGGCTACAAGGAGATCGAGGTCGGCTTCCCGAGCGCGAGCCAGACAGACTTCGACTTCGTGCGCCAGCTCATCGAAGAAGAGCTCATCCCCGACGACGTCACCATCCAGGTGCTCACCCAGGCGCGCGAGCATCTGATCGAGCGCACGTACGAAGCGATCGCAGGCGCGAAGCAGGCGATCGTGCATCTCTACAACTCCACGAGCGTCCTCCAGCGCGAGGTCGTGTTCCGCACCGACAAGCAGGGCATCATCGACATCGCGCTCGAAGGCGCACGCCTGTGCCGCGAATTCGAGAAGCGGATTCCCGAGACCGCGGTGTACTACGAGTATTCGCCCGAGTCCTACACCGGCACCGAGCTGGAGTTCGCCGTCGAGGTGTGCAATCAGGTCCTGGAGATCCTGGAGCCGACGCCCGAGCGCAAGGTCATCATCAACCTGCCCGCGACGGTCGAGATGGCCACGCCCAACGTGTACGCCGACTCCATCGAATGGATGGGCCGTCATCTCGCCCACCGCGAGAATGTGATCCTCTCGCTGCACCCCCACAACGACCGTGGCACCGCGATCGCCGCTGCCGAGCTCGGCTACCTGGCCGGGGCCGACCGCATCGAGGGCTGCCTGTTCGGCAACGGGGAGCGCACGGGCAACGTGGATCTCGTCGCCCTCGGCGTCAACATGCTCACGCAGGGCATCGACCCTCAGATCGACTTCAGCGACATCGATCAGGTCAAGCGCACCGCCGAGTACTGCAACCAGCTGCCGGTGCACGAGCGCAGCCCCTGGGCCGGCGACCTGGTCTTCACCGCATTCAGCGGCTCCCACCAGGACGCGATCAAGAAGGGGTTCGAGGCGATGGAGGCCCGAGCCGCGGCCGAGGGCGTCTCCGTCGACGAGATCGAATGGGCGGTGCCGTATCTGCCGATCGACCCGAAAGACCTGGGACGCTCGTACGAGGCGGTCATCCGTGTCAATTCCCAGTCGGGCAAGGGTGGCGTCGCGTACCTCCTGAAGACGGACCACGCACTGGATCTGCCACGCAAGCTGCAGATCGAGTTCTCCGGAGTCGTCCAGGCGAAGACGGATGCCGAGGGCGGAGAGGTCTCCAGCGACCAGATCTGGGCCATCTTCACCGACGAGTACCTGCCTGCCGCATCGCACGACGACAAGTGGGGCCGGTTCGAGCTGCTGTCCACTCGCACCCAGAGCGACATGTCGGGAGAGGTCTCGCTCGACGTCACCCTCCGCGACGGGGATGAGCAGATCGTCACGACCGGGATCGGCAACGGCCCCGTCTCGGCCTTCCTCGAGGTCGTGCGCGCGCAAGGCTTCGACATCACGCTCTACGACTACGTCGAGCACACGCTGAGCGCCGGAGGCGATGCGCAAGCCGCCGCCTATGTCGAACTCAACGTCGACGGCGAGCGGCTGTGGGGCGTGGGGATCGATGGCGACATCTCCACCGCGTCACTCAAGGCGATCGTCTCGGGCGTGAACCGCGCGATCCGCACCCGGGAGCGGTCGGGGGAGCTCGCCACGGTCTGACCGCGCGGCCACGACGACGCGCAGCGCGATCCCCGTCACTGCTTGATGACGGGGATCGTGCTCGTCTCGAGGGCGACCTTCCGCCGATGCAGCGCGCGCTGCTCGGGCAGGGAGATGTCGAAGATGACAGCGAGCAGGCGGATCACCGTCGTGACGAGGATGCAGATGATCGACGCTGCCACCAGCGGCAGCCCGAGCGCGTACAGGAGCGCCAGGACGGCGCAGCCGGCCCCTGCGGCCACGGCGTACAGCGAGCCGACGTGCATGATGGCGACCGGCAGTCCCATGAAGACGTCGCGCAGGATGCCGCCCCCGACGGCCGAGCACACCCCCACGAACACCGCGGGAACCGGTGGCAGGCCCAGCACGAGCGCCTTCGCCGTCCCGAAGCCTCCGAACAGCCCGATCACCACCGCGTCGAGGCCGATGATGATCGCGTGGAGGCGCTGGAAGAGATTCGCCAGCAGCATCCCCACCAGTGAGGCGATCACAGCGGTGATCAGATACCAGTTGCTCTTGAGCGTCACCGGTTCGACGTTCAGGAGCAGGTCGCGGATGAGACCGCCGCCCATGCCCATGACGATGCCGATGATCGTGACACCCAGCATGTCCAGGCGGCGCTGGCCCACGAATCCGGCGGCGAAGAGCGCCCCCTGCACCCCGCCGAGACCCACCGCTGTGAGATCGGCCCACAACGGAATCACGAGAGGCGTGTCTGTCACCGGCTCATTGTCTCAGCCAGCGGGGATAATCGTCATGTGACGACGTATCCATTCCGCGGGGAGGTCTCGAATGCCCACGTACCGCGATGAGGCCGTCGTCCTGCGCACCCACAAGCTCGGCGAGGCCGACCGCATCGTCACGCTGCTGAGCCGTCGGCACGGCAAGGTGCGGGCAGTCGCGAAGGGGGTGCGGCGCACCTCCTCGCGGTTCGGAGCGCGTCTCGAGCCCTTCATGGTCGCTGACCTGCTGCTCTACCAGGGCCGCACGCTCGACATCATTCAGCAGGCCTCTTCGATCGGCGCGTACGGCACCGACATCGCGGCCCATTACGACCGCTATACGGCTGCGCACGCAATGGTCGAGACGGCCGACCGCCTCAACGAAGCCGAAGCGACCGCGCAGCAGTACCTGCTCCTGGTCGGCGGCCTGCGGGCATTGGCCCGTGGAGACCACGCCGCACGTTCCGTGCTCGACTCCTACCTGCTTCGCGTGATGGCGCTCTCGGGCTGGGCGCCGTCGCTCGGCGAATGCGCGCGCTGCGGCACCGTCGATGATCAGGTGTGGTTCGTCGCCCAGCTCGGTGGCACCGTCTGCCGCACGTGCGCACCCGCAGGATCCGCGCGGCTGCACCCCGAGACGGGCGGCCTGCTGCGCGCGCTCATGGCGGGGGAGTGGGACACGGTCGATGCCGCGTCCGACGGCGCGTCGGCCGCGGCATCCGGACTCGTCGCCGCCTACGCGCAGTGGCATCTCGAGCGCGGCATCCGTTCCCTTTCTCACCTGGAGGCCCCGCGGTGACGCCCAAGCCCTACACTCACCGCGACGCGGTCCCGTACCGCCCGCTCGACTGGACCGGGACCTACCCGCCGGCCTTCCCGAAAGGCTCCGTGCCGAACCATGTCGCGATCGTCATGGACGGCAACGGCCGCTGGGCGAACCGCCGCGGTCTGACGCGTATCGAGGGGCATCGCGCGGGAGAGGAGGTTCTGCTCGACGTCGTCGCCGGCGCCGTTCAGGCGGGGGTGCGGCACCTCAGTGTCTACGCGTTCTCGACCGAGAACTGGAGCCGCTCGCCTGACGAAGTGCGGTTCCTGATGGGCTACAACCGCGACGTGCTCCACCGTCGGCGCGACCAGCTCAACGAGTGGGGCGTCCGGGTGCGCTGGGCCGGCCGCAAGCCGCGCCTGTGGGGGTCGGTCATCAAGGAGCTGCAGTTCGCTGAGCAGCTGACGGCAGCCAACGACGTGCTGACCCTGACGATGTGCGTGAACTACGGCGGGCGTATCGAACTGGTCGACGCGATGCGCGCCATCGGAGACGAGATCGCGGCCGGTCGGATGCGCCCGGGCTCGATCAGCGAGAAGACCATCCGCCGTCACCTCTACGTTCCCGACATGCCGGACGTCGATCTGTTCATCCGTTCGTCGGGAGAGCAGCGCACCTCCAACTTCCTGCTGTGGGAGTCGGCCTACGCGGAGATGGTCTTCCTCGATCGGCTGTGGCCTGATTTCTCGCGTGCCGACCTGTGGGACGCGATCGCGCTGTACGGCTCACGGGAACGCCGATTCGGGGGCGCCATCGACACGCCGTCGGGAGCCGAACCGGTGGCGTCGGAATAGAACCGCGGCCGCACACTGTTGCGGTCTGTGTGACGGATGCCATCAAGATCGACGTATGGAGCGACATCGCCTGCCCGTGGTGCTACATCGGCAAGCGAAATCTCGAGACGGGACTGGCGGCCACAGCGTCAGACCCCGACGCGCCTCAGGTGGAGGTGACCTACCACTCGTTCGAACTGTCGCCGGACACTCCCGTCGACTTCGATGGTGACATCGCCCAGTTCCTCTCTGAGCACAAGGGCATCTCCCGCGAGCAGGCGGCGCAGATGCACGAGCGGGTCACCGGCATCGCCGAGGCCGCCGGGCTGCATTACCGCTTCGACCTCGTGCAGCACACCAACACGGTGAAGGCGCACGAGCTCCTTCATTTCGCCAAGGAGCACGGCCTTCAGCATGAGGCGGCGGAGAGGCTCATGGCCGCCTACTTCGTCGAAGGTCGACACGTCGGACGCGTCGACGACCTGGTCGCCCTCGCCGCTGACGTCGGTCTCGACGCCGACGCCGCGCGCGAAGCACTCGAGTCCGGTCGGTACGTCGAGGCCGTCCGCGCCGATCAGGCTCAGGCCACGGCGTACGGCATCCAGGGTGTCCCGTTCTTCGTCATCGACGGCAAGTACGGGGTCTCCGGTGCTCAGCCCGCCGACGCGTTCGCGCAGATCCTCCGCCAGGTGTGGTCGGAGCGTACACCGGCCGCCTGAAGCACCCCGACGCTACGCCGGCGCCCGGCGGGCGACGGCGCGGACGTCTCGCCTTCAGGCGGGCAGGTTCGCCTCGATCGCTGCGATCACCTCTGGTGCGTCGGGCTTCGTCTGAGGGCGGAAGCGGTGCAGGACGCCCTCCGGGGTGACGAGGAACTTCTCGAAGTTCCACAGCACCGGTCCCTTCGCGGCCTCGACGTTCGGCGACTTCTTGAGCGCCTTGTAGAGCGGCGCGGCGTGCGAGCCGTTGACCCTCACCTTCTCCATGATCGGAAAACTCACGCCCCACGTCACGGCGCAGTACTCGAGGATCTCCTCCATCGATCCGGGCTCCTGTCCCATGAACTGGTTGCACGGGAATCCGACGACCCGCAGCCCTCGCGGCCCGTAGGTGCGCTGCAGTTCCTCGAGCTGCTCATACTGTGGGGTGAGACCGCATTTCGACGCGACGTTGACCACGAGGATCGGACCGTCTCCAAGGTCGGCGAGGGTCGTCTCGGTGCCGTCGGAGGCGCGGAACGGGATGGAGCGGACATCCACAGGCATCGTGTCGGTCATATCCTCCACGATAGGCCCGCACGTCCCGCCACGGCCGGTCCGCCATCTGGGAGAATGAGAAGGATGTCCTCCACCCTTGCTCCCTCGTCGGCACCGCCGCGCAGCCTCTCGATCGGTCCGATCACGCTGGATGCTCCCGTCGTGCTCGCGCCCATGGCGGGCATCACCAACACGGCCTTCCGGCGCCTGTGCCGCGAGTACGGGGCGGGCCTGTACGTGAGTGAGATGATCACGACCCGTGCGCTGGTCGAGCGAAACGCGACGACGATGCGCCTGATCACCCATCACGAGTCCGAGAAACCTCGCTCCATTCAGCTCTACGGCGTAGACCCCGCCACCACGGAGGCCGCGGTGCGCCTCCTCGTCGAGGAGGACCGGGCAGACCACATCGACCTCAACTTCGGGTGCCCGGTTCCCAAAGTCACCCGCAAGGGCGGGGGAGCGGCCCTGCCATGGAAGCTCGGGCTGTTCCGCGACATCGTCACGCGGGCCGCCCGAGCCGCCGGCGACATCCCGCTCACGGTGAAGATGCGCAAAGGCATCGACGCCGACCACCTCACCTACCTCGACGCGGGCCGCATCGCCGAAGACGCCGGTGTCGCCGCCGTCGCCCTGCACGCGCGCACCGCTTCCGAGTTCTACTCCGGCAACGCCGACTGGGAGGCCATCGCCACACTGAAGCAGGCGGTCACGAGCGTGCCGGTTCTCGGGAACGGCGACATCTGGAGCGCCTCCGACGCACAGCGCATGATGGCGGAGACCGGATGCGACGGCGTCGTCGTCGGTCGCGGGTGCCTCGGACGTCCGTGGCTGTTCGGAGATCTCGCCCGCGCCCTGGGAGGTCCGGGAGCCTCGGCGGCCGCCCCTGTCGACGCGACGCTCGGTTTCGTCGCCCGCGCGTTCCGCCGTCACGCAGAGCTGCTGGTCGAGTTCTTCGAAGACGAGGGACGCGGATGCCGCGACATCCGCAAGCACGTCGCGTGGTACTTCAAGGGGTACCCCGTGGGCGGCGAGACCCGCGCCGCTCTCGCGACGGCGTCGAGTCTCGCCGAGATCGACGACATCCTGGCCACCCTCGACCTCGACGCCCCCTACCCGGGAGCGGCGGCGGAGGGACAGCGGGGGCGCGCCGGTACACCGAAGCGACCGGCGCTGCCGGATCGCTGGCTCGAGTCGCGTGACCTCGACGCCGCGGAGACCACCGCCATCGCTGACGCGGAGCTCGACCACAGTGGCGGCTGACGCGCAGATGCACGACGCTCAGGGCACCGGGACGGGCACGAGCGTCGGCATCGGCCCCGGCCGTCCCGCCGGCTACACCGACCACGATGCCGAGCGCTTTCACCCCGAGACGCATCGGTCTCAGCGAGACAGCTTCGCGCGCGATCGGGCGCGCGTGCTGCACTCGGCGGCACTGCGGCGCCTTGCCTCCAAGACGCAGGTGCTCAGTCCCGCCAGTCCCGGCGACTTCGCCCGCAACCGGCTGACGCACTCCCTCGAAGTCGCGCAGGTCGGCCGGGAGCTGGCGATCGCGCTGGAGCTGTCTCCCGACGTCGTCGATACCGCGTGCCTCAGCCACGACATCGGTCATCCGCCGTTCGGGCACAACGGAGAGCGGGCACTGAACGAATGGGCCGAGGACATCGGCGGGTTCGAGGGCAACGCACAGACGCTGCGAATCCTCAGCCGACTCGAGCCGAAGGTGATGGGCGCCGATGGGGAGAGCTTCGGACTGAACCTCACCCGCGCGAGCCTCGACGCGTCGTGCAAGTACCCGTGGACGGCAGCCCACGCCGTGCCCGACCCGGGGGGCCGTCAGAAGTTCGGCGTCTACCCTGAGGACGAAGCGGTCTTCCACTGGCTGCGGGCGGACGCGCCCGGTCGGGTGCGGTGCATCGAGGCCGAGGTGATGGATCTCTCCGACGACATCGCCTACTCCGTTCACGATCTCGAGGACGCGATCCTCAACGGGTACCTGGATCCGCGCCGGTTGGCAGACCCTCGCGAACGGGAGGCGCTGCTCACCGCCATCCAGCAATGGGTGGGGTACGGCTACACGCGCGATGAGCTCGCCGACGCGCTCTACCGGCTGACGCGCCTTCCCGAGTGGCTCACCTCGTACGACGGCTCGCGCGCGGCCGCGGCCCAGCTGAAGAACCTCACCTCCGACCTCATCGGGCGGTTCGCGCGGGCGGCGACGTCAGCCACCCGCGAGCACTTCGATTCGCCGGTGCTCACCCGCTACCGTGGGCGTGTGATCGTGCCGCGCGTGATCGAGGCCGAGATGGCCGTGCTCAAGGGGGTGCTCGGCGCGTTCGTCGTCTCCATCGAAGGTCGCAAAGGCCTCTACAAGGAGCAGCGCCGCGTCCTGAAGCGACTCGCCACCGCCCTCTGGGAGCGTCCGGAGCACTTGGATGTGCTCCACGCGGAGGAGTTCTCCCGGGCAGAGTCGGATGCGGCGCGTCGGCGCGTCATCGTCGACCAGGTCGCGACCCTCACCGATCGCTTCGCCATCGAATGGCATGCGCGCCTCATCGGCCCCGTCGATCTCCGCGAGCTGGGCCTGTGGTCATCTGACGGGCGGGCCACCGTGTCGAACGCGTTCGCTCTGCCCGAGCCGATCGAAGGTCTGTGATGGCGAGGATCCGGCAGGCCGACGTCGACGAGGTGAAGGCTCGCACCAATATCGCCGACATCATCGGGGAGCGCGTCGCACTGAAATCGGGCGGGGTGGGTTCCC
Source organism: Actinomycetes bacterium (assembly GCA_023431405.1). Taxonomy (GTDB): domain Bacteria; phylum Actinomycetota; class Actinomycetes; order Actinomycetales; family Microbacteriaceae; genus Microbacterium. Next base: position 32,487 of record JAEYVZ010000004.1, on the reverse strand, counting down.
TGAAGGGTCTGTGCCCCTTCCACGACGAGAAGAGTCCGAGCTTCAACGTCCGCCCACAGGTGGGCTACTACCACTGCTTCGGCTGTGGCGAGTCGGGTGACGTCTATTCGTTCCTTCGCGCCATCGACCACCTGACGTTCACTGAGGCGGTCGAGAAGCTCGCCGCCCGCATCGGATACCAGCTTCACTACGAGGACGGCGGCGCGGCACCGGAGACCAGCGGCCGCACGCGCCTGTATGCGGCGAACACCGCCGCAGCCGAATGGTTCCGCGGCCAGCTCGCGAGCGCCGAGGCGGAGGCGGGCCGGCGGTTCCTCGGGGAGCGGGGGTTCGACGCGGGCGCCGCCGCGCACTTCGGCATCGGCTACGCCCCCAAAGGCTGGAACGGACTGCGCGACGCGCTTCGTGCACAGGGGTTCACCGACGACGAGATGGTCGCGGCGGGTCTTCTGTCGCCAGGGCAACGCGGTCCGTACGACCGTTTCCGGGGGCGCGTCGTCTGGCCGATCCGCGACATCACGGGGCAGACCATCGGCTTCGGCGCGCGACGCCTGTTCGACGACGATCAAGGCCCGAAGTACCTCAACACCCCTGAGACTCCGATCTACAAGAAGACCCAGGTGCTGTACGGTCTCGATCTCGCCAAGAAATCGATCACGCGCGACCACCGTGTCGTGGTGGTGGAGGGGTACACCGACGTCATGGCGTGCCACCTCGCGGGCGTGACGACGGCGATCGCGACGTGCGGGACGGCGTTCGGCTCCGACCACATCAGCGTGCTCCGGCGCGTCATGGGCGACGATTCCAGTTCGGGTGAGGTGATCTTCACCTTCGACCCGGATGCCGCGGGCCAGAAGGCTGCGCTCCGCGCCTTCGGGGACGAGAAACGGTTCGCGGCCCAGACGTATGTGGCCGTGGCGCCCGACGGCCTCGACCCGTGCGATCTCCGCCTGTCACGGGGAGACAACGCCGTGCGCACGCTCGTCGAGACGAAGTCGCCGATGTTCGAGTTCGTGATCGATCAGCGTCTCGCCGGCTACGACCTGTCGACGGTGGAGGGGCGGGTGGGTGCGCTCCGCGCCGCCGCTCCGATCGTCGCCGACATCCGCGATCAGGCCCTGCGCCCGGGGTACACCCGCGTGCTGGCCCGCAAGCTCGGGATGGACCTCGGCGAGGTCACCCCCGCCGTGGAGCGCGCCGCCCGCGCGTCTCGGTCGCACCAGCCCGATTCTCGTGACGGCAGCCGCGACGGTACGCGCGAACGCGGTGGCCGGGAACGGGCATTCGACGAAGGCGGTGGTCTAGGCCACGGCACCCCCGCACAGGAGCCGGTGACTCTTCGTGTCACGATCGCCTCGTTGCCCCGCACCGCGGATGTCATCCTCGAACGCGACGCGCTCATGGGGATCCTTCAGTACGGGCACGTGATCGACCCGGCCGAGGTGGATGCGGCACTCGCTCTGCCCATGCACCATGCCGCCCTTGACGCCGTCCGCCAGTCGCTCCTCTCGCATCCCGACCGCACCCGCGTGGGCTGGGCCGCCTCGGCCGCGGAGTCCGTCCGCGAGCCGTACCGCTCTCTCGCGGTGGAACTTCTCACCGGCGCTTTCCCTGCGCTCACGGAGGCCGAGGCCGCCGCATCCGCTTTCGCGCTGTGCCGTCGACTGCGCATCCGCGCCGTCGACGCGCAGAAGCGGGAACTCCTGGGAGCGATCCAGAGGGTCGCGCCCGACTCCGAGGAGGGGCGCGGCGTTCGGGTGGCGCTGCGAGAGCTCGACCTCCAGCGCCGCGCGCTGGCCGAAGTTCAGTAGCATCCGCCGGGCGTACCCGGCAGGATGGGGGAATGGTCCGCCGAAGCTCCGACGACGCAGGCATCCGCGCACGAGACCTGTCGATCGCTCGCGGCAGTGATGTCGGACGCGTGGTCGAAGGGGTCACGATCGATCTCCCTCGGGGCGCCGCGCTGGCGGTGATGGGACCGACCGGGTCGGGGAAGTCAAGTCTCGCCGGGATCCTTGCCGGCGCCGACGACGACTCGCTCTCGGTCGTGGGAGGAGAGGCGTGGGTCGACGGACTGCCGGTACGCAAAGGCGGCCGCACTCTTCGCGTGCGCCGCTATGTCACGGGTTTCCTTGCTCAGGGCGCAGGGGCCTCCTTGCCTCCGCGTCTCACGGTGTCGGAGATCATTTCGGAGCCCATCACCTCGCGCGATCACCGCGTCAATGCGCGCGCCCTCGCTGTGAGGGTCGCCTCTCTGCTCGACGAACTCGAGCTCGCCCTCGGCAGCGCCACGAAGTACCCCTACGAACTCAGCGCCGGGATGCGGCAGCGGGTGGCGCTCGCCCGTGCGCTCGTGCTCGATCCGCGCGTCTTCGTCGGCGACGAGCCGTACGCCAACCTGGACGTCGAAGTGCGACAGGCCGCACGTCGCGCCTTGCAGCGGCGCCAAGCGGAGCACGGTATGTCGCTGCTCATCGTGACCAATGAGGTCGACGCCGTTCGCGAGCTGCGCGCGGGTGCCCTCGTCCTGCGAAGCGGTCACCCCGTCGCTTACGGACCGGAGGTCGACGATCTCCTGTGGACCCCCGACGGAGCATCTCGAGGCGTGTCGTGATGTCACGAGCACCCCTTCGGCTTTGCTACGATAGTGGGGTTGCCCGCTGAGAAGCGGGCTGATCCTCGGTAGCTCAATTGGCAGAGCAATCGGCTGTTAACCGATAGGTTCTTGGTTCGAGTCCAAGCCGGGGAGCCGAAGAAGAAACGCCCCTGAGACCTCAGGGGCGTTTCTTGTGTGGCCGGCGCCCGACATGGCGCTCACCGATCCTTCTTGATCCACCGGAAGGTCAGTCGCGTGAGGACGAGCCCGACGACCAGCCAGATGCCGCAGACCACGAGCACACCCGTCAGGTTCCAGTCTTCGCCGGCCTCCAGCGTCGCGAAGCTCTCGGGAAGGAAGGCGGCTCGCATCCCATGCGCGAGCCACGCGAGCGGGAACACGTTCGCGATGTTCTGCAGCCAATCGGGAAGCATGGAGAACTGGATGTAGACGCCCGAGATGAACTGCAGCACCAGGACGATGGGGATCACCACGCCAGTGGCGCTCTTGCCCGATCGAGGCAGCGACGAGAGCCCGATGCCGAGGATCGCGCAGGTCGTCACGCCGAGCAGGAAGACCCAGATGAAGGTCACCCACGACGCCGCGTCATCGGGGAGCGGCACGTCGAAGACCCACGCGGCAGCCGCGATCAACAGGGCCGCCTGGAGGATGGCGGTCACGAGCACCTGGCCGATCTTCCCGATGAAGTAGCTGACGGGTGACAGCGGGGTTCCGGCCAGCCGCTTCAGTGTGCCGTCGCTGCGCTCCATAGCGATGTCGACGGCCATGTTCTGCAGCCCGGAAAGGAGGGCGCCTGCGGCGAGCATCGCCGGCAGATAGTACTGCGCAGCACTGAGCGGGTCACCGTCAGGGGCGGTGCCGAAGTCGGAGTCGCTGAACGCGACGGAGAAGATGGTGAGCATCAGCAGCGGGAACAGAAAGGTGAAGAACACCGTGTCGCCCTGACGGAAGTAGGCACGCACCTCGTATCCGATGCGCCAGAGCCCCAGGCGAAGGGTGCGCACCACTCCGAACCGGCCGATGACGCGATCACGGGTTTCGACGACGGTCACGCGTCCACCGCCTCGTTGCGCGCGGACACGGCGTCCTCGCCGCCGACGAGGTCGAGGTAGATGTCTTCGAGGCTCGGGCGGATCACTTCCAGACGCTCCGGCTCGCCGGATGCCATGAGACGGGCGACCACCGCCCCCGGCGAGTCGGTGCGCTCCTCCCGGCGCTTGCCGTTCTCCGTCCACCGCACGACGGGAGTCCTCGCCTCCGCGCCGCCCAGTTCGTCGATCGCGCCCAGTGCGACGAGCTCGCCGCGCGAGATGATGCCACCGCGATCGGAGAGCTGCTGAGCCTCGTCGAGGTAGTGGGTCGTGAGGAGAATAGTCGTCCCCTCATCGCGAAGGGTTCTGATGAGCTGCCAGAAGTGGCGTCGAGCCTCCGGGTCGAAGCCGGTCGTCGGCTCATCGAGGAACAGGAGCTCGGGACGCCCGATGATGCCGAGTGCGACGTCGACACGTCGCTTCTGGCCGCCCGAGAGTCGAGAGATCCGCGTTCCCGCCTTATCCTCGAGTCCGACGGCCGCGATCACCTCCTCGATGTCGCGGTGGCGCGGATAGAACCTCGCGAAGTGGCGAAGCTGTTCCCGCACCGTGGCGCTCCCACTCTCTCCGGTGGACTGCAAGACGATGCCCAGACGCGCCTTCCAGTCGAGAGACGCATGACGCGGGTCGGTTCCGAGCACGCGGACGTCCCCGGCGGTGCGGTCGCGGTAGCCCTCGAGGATCTCGATGATCGTCGACTTGCCTGCACCATTCGGCCCCAGGAGAGCGAAAGTCTCGCCCCGATGGATGTCGAAGTCGACACCGCGCACCGCCTCGAAATCCCGGTACCGCTTGCGCAGGCCTCTTACCTCGACGACATGGTCTGTGGTCATGCCTCCATGCTGGTGCAAACGACTCGACTTCGCCGTGAGCCAGGCGAACTCCCAGCCGATCGGTCACGTCTCCAGCACTCGGACCCGGCTCAGCAGAATGGCGGCAACAATAGCGCCGACACCGCCTGCCGCCATATCACCGATCGTGTCGAGATACCCGACGTAGATCTCCCCGCTGATGTAGGTGTGGGCGATCGCTTCGACGATCTCCCAGACCGCGCTGAGCGACAGCCCGAATGCGGTCGTGAGGACCATCACCGGCCACGCCGGCGCGCTGCGCGGGGGCGGTACGACGGCGACCCTGCACAGGGCGACATACATCAGCAGCGCAAGAACGCCGGTGCACAGGAAGTGAATGAGGAGGTCCCACCACGAGATCCTGCGGTAGAGGTCGAGCACGCCGCTCCAGGCTGTCGTGAGGACGATGATTCCCACGACCGCGTCGACGCTGCCCCGGAGCCCGAGGAACCGAGGGGCGACCACGCCCGCCAACGCGAGCGCGAGGACACCGGCATACATCGGATCCCACCCGATCGCCGTCACGGCGAGGCTCACCACCGTCAATGCGCGCACGATGTCGGCCGCGATGAGGCCGGCGGTGCGCGGGGGGCGCAGGAAGTTCTCGATCATTCCTCGGTGTTCCCTTCCGTGAGCACGAGCACACCGTGGACGGGCAGGTGGTCTGAGGCCCACCATCCGGCCGGGCGGCGGTCGCTGATCACTATGCGCTCGACCTCGATCCCCGCGGTCACCAGGATGTGATCGATGCGCGGCGTCGACGTGGACGGCGACCGGTAGCCGGGACGGCTGCCCCACTCGGGAGAGCCGCGCTCGTCAGCAAGCTGCCACGCGTCGCGGAGCGCTCCGCCACGCACGAGAGCTCTCAACGCCGGCGCATCGGGGCCCTCGTTGAGATCGCCCATCACCACTGCCGGGCCGCTCGGGCGCAGCGCAGCGTCGCGGAGGAGCTCCGCACTGCGGCGCCGAGACGTCGCACTCAGATGATCGAGGTGAGTTCCGATCGCGGTGAACTCGACGCCCGTCGGCCGGTCGTGGAGGTTCGCGACAACCGCCGTGCGGGGGAGCACAGCGCCCCACCCGCGCGATCCCGCGACCGACGGGGTGGGAGACAGCGCGAACTGATCGTGCGCGATCACGGTGAGGCGCGAGCCGTCGACGTACAGGGGGTTCGCCTCGCCGGCACCGCCGCGCCCCCGCCCGTGGCCGATGCGCACATAAGCCGGTCCGAGGGCAGCACGAATGACGGCATCCGCCGGCGGGGTGACTTCCTGGGCCGCCAGCACGCTCGGCCGCTCCGTGGCGATGATCCGGCTGAGAGCGAGACGTCGCCGGCTCCAGCGGTCAGCCCCCGCGACAGCCCATGGCACGGGTCGGCGCACGTTGAGGGTCATGACGTGCAGCGACGGCGACTCGACCCGTCCCACGCGCACCCGGTCGCCGTCGGCGTTCGCCGCTCTACCTGGCCGTGCGCTCTCGCCATCCATGCTTCGACGCTAACGGCCGAGCGGGCGTGACGCGCCGCGTTGACATCGCACGCGGCCACGCGCTATCGGAAGACCGCGGCCAGCAGGAGGGATCAGGCGTCGAGGTGGTCCACTCCGGGCGTCCACGACTGTCCGGGACGGCCCCACCCGCGCTTGCGCGCGAGCTTCTGCACGGTTTTCCAGTCGGAGTCGTCGAGACGGTCGATGTACAGGATGCCGTTGAGGTGGTCGAATTCGTGCTGCATGATTCGCGCCCGCCACCCGTCGACCTCGATGCGTACGGGACGGCCCTCGAGATCTGTGCCCGTCACGACGACCCGGTCCGAGCGCCGGAGGGGAAAGCGCTCACCAGGAAACGACAGGCACCCTTCGGACTCCTCGTCGGGGTCGGGTGCACCGGGCTCGAGCGGCTGCATCCACAGCTCGGGATCGATGATCGCCCCGCGCCAGGGCGCACCTTCATCGTCCTCGTACGAGTAGGTGTAGATGCGCAGCGCGACCCCCACCTGGGGGGCGGCAAGACCGACGCCGGGCGCGGCGTCCATCGTCTCGAACATGTCGGCGACGAGCTGGCGCACCTCATCGGTGATCTCTCCCACCGGGGCGGCGGGGGCGTGCAGGACGGGATCGCCCATGATGCGTATCGGGAGAACAGCCACGTCCTTGAGCTTATCGAGGGATGCCTGCCGTTAGTGTCGAGGGGTGGGATTCGCGGAGCTGGCACTCGACGACCTCGCCGACGAACTGGTCGGCGTCTTTCGCGATCCCGGCATCCTGATCGGCATCCCTCTCGCCCTGCTGGGCGCCGTCTTCATGTCGTTCGGCGCGCAGTACCAGCATCGTGGCGTGCAGAAGGTGGAGCTGCTCACCAAGACCTCGGGCGGAGGCGGCCTCACGGGTGGGCAGTTGGTGAACCTGCTGCGGCGCCCCTCGTGGGTCGTCGGCACGCTCATGCTGGGACTCGCGATCGTCTGCCAGCTCGCCGCCCTCTCGTTCGCCCCGCTGATCCTGGTGCAGCCGGTGGGCGCCATCTCTCTCGTGATCACCACGCTCCTCAACGCGCGCATCTCAGGCCACAAGCCGACAGGGCGATCGATCGCCGCCATCACGATGTGCGTCGGCGGCATCTTCGTCTTCGTGACGGTGGCAGCCCTCTACGCCACCGAGCGGCCCGTCGAAGACCACCAGCTGATCACGATCCTGCTGATCCTCGCGGGAGTCGTCATCGTGCTCGCGGGCCTCTGGCTGTGGCTGCGCACTCGCATCGGCGCGCTGTTCTACATCGTCGCGGCCGGCGTGGTCTACGGCTTCGTCGCGACCCTCGCCAAGGTGGTCATCAGCCGCATCCAGACCGGTGACTTCGAATGGCTGACGGTCGTGTGCGTCGTCGCCCTCATCGCCGGCACCGCGGTGGGCGCCTACTTCGTCCAGACGGCCTACGCATCGGGCCCGCCGGATCTCGTCATCGCGGGCCTCACCGTGATCGATCCCATGGTGGCGATCATCATCGGACTCGCCGTGCTGAACGAGGCGGACGGTGCGCCGTTGGGGGCCTATCTCGGGTTCCTCGCCGCCGGAGCGCTTGCGATGGTCGGCGTGTTCCAGCTCGCCCGCCACCACCCGGAGGTCGTGAGCAACAGCCAGGAGATCCCCATCGCGCGGGGGAGCGGCGGCGACGGGACGATCGAGGCGGATGCCGCTCATCCCAGAACCGGTTCGGTGCGGCTCACCGAGGCCGTCTCGAAAGTGTGGCCGGACCCGCCCGTCGACGACTCGAAGGATATCGGCAAGCGCCAGTAGGCTGAGACAGTCCGGCTGCACCGGACGCGGGGCGGTGGCCAAGCTGGTCAAGGCAGCGGGCTCATAACCCGACGATCGTGGGTTCAAGTCCCACCCGCCCTACAGTGACCCGCTGGCCGAAGAACGGTGACGATCACTCCCGCACGACCGCGTCCTGAGGGAGTGATCGGCGGACGCATGACGCGCGGCCGGGGAGACGGTCAGAAGCCAGCCTGCTCTGAGGCGGCGTGCAACGCTGCCATCACCTCGCGGAATCGACCGACCGGCACTTCCATCGCGGCGTACTGGTGAGTGAACCCCTGCTCGTCGATCGCGGACACGGTCACCTGGACACTGCCGCGGGAGGAGACGGTGGAACCGGGCCTGCGGCGCGATGACATCATGTCGCCAGGCTAATGACGCACCGGCCGCGGACGGCAACTGTGCGGCGAGTGCCCCTGGGTCCGGGGGTGGAGCGCGTGCCAACCAAGCACCACGAACCTCTACGCTCTCTCACCCCTTGAACGAGGGGACTTCGGCAGACGACATCTGCGTTCCCGGCTTGAGAGCGCGATGCTCTTCAACGAGAGCCCCCGGCTCACGGTGAAACCCCGTTCACCGGGCGGAGGGGGCGCCGGTCTCCGACCCAGCGTCCCCTCCGCGGCAGCTCCACGGACTCTGCTCACCCCTTGATATGGGGGATCAGACACCGTGGACCCCCGCGATCGGCGTGAGGCGTTGTTGGCTGGAGTGTTCTGTCGTTCACGCGTGGCGGGGCTGGGGGTCTTGCCGCGCGGAAGGAGGCATCAATGCACTCATCCCCGCTCTCATCCGCCCGAAGGCACGCGCCCGTCAAGGTCTCGTCAGCGCTTCTGTCCGCGCTCGTGGCGGCGCCGCTGCTTCTCGCATCCCTGATGGTCTTCGTGCCGCCGGCGCGCGCCGACGTACCCGAATCGCCCGCGACGGAGCCCTTCACGGCTCCTCGCTGCGAGGGAACGACGCCGTATGACCCCTCCGCCGCCGAGGGCGAGGTCATAGATCTGACGAGGGTCTTCGGGCAGCGTCTCGTGGACTACAACGCGGGACGCATGGTGTTCCTCTACAACAGCAACGGCGAGAACGTCGGCGGCACTCCTGTATGCGGCGTGCGCTACATCGAAGGCGTCGGTCCCGTCTCCGAGTGGTCCTACTGCACGGACTTCCACTCGCTGTACTGCAACACCACCGACGCAGACGGCAACCTGACCGAAGAGGGCGAGATCCTCCCGCCGCTTGAGGAACTGACCACCAACCCTCGTCTGACTGCGGACCAGGAACGACTCATCCACCACATCCTCACGTCCGAACTGCCGATGGATCGATACGGCGACATCATCGTCACCGGAAACGCATCCGAGCCGCAGCGAAATGTTCGCCAGCGGGCGGTGTGGTGCGTCTCGGAGCCGGGGGAGACCGCCCAGTTCCTCCAGGAGTTCTGTGCGAAGAACCTCCCCCCGGAGAGGCAACAGGAGATTCTCGAATCGCTGCCGGCGGAGCCGCACACGAATCCTCTTCTCGGCGTCTCGAGCCCCGACACGATCGCCACGGTCGGTGACACGAGCCGCGTATCGGTGACCACGAACATCACCTCGACGCCGATACAGGTCTCGGCACCCGGGGCCACCATCGTTCTCTGTGATCCCGCTGCTGGAGATGTCCTCTTCGCCGACGGGGACCTCACGCTCTCGACGCCGGAGGGCGAGACGGTGACCGTCGACCTGTGCGTCACATGGAACGAGTCCGGGATGCGATCGGTGACCGCGGCGGCCGACGACGTGCGACCCGCCGTCCAGCAGCTCCACTGGGTGCAATCGCCGGCGATCATCAACGAGGTTCCCTGCCAGGTGTTCTCGTCCTTCAGCTCCACGAAGCCGCTCGGGCTGACTGCCGCTCTCAACATGGCGGTGGAGGCACAGCCCATCCCGACGCCCACACCCACCCCGACGCCCACGGCGACGTCTGCTCCTGCGCCGGAGCCGACGGGCACGGCGACCCCCGCGCCCACGCCGTCTCCCACGGAGACCGCCGCAGCCGGCGCGCCTCGTGACTCGTCCGGCGTGGACGGGGCGCATGCGCCCGCGACAGAAGGGAAGCTCGCCACCACCGGAGGAACCATCGCTGAGGGTGCGCTCATCTTCGGGGCACTGGCTGTGCTTCTCGGTGCGATCGCGCTCGGCCTTCGGCGACGCAGTCGCGATGCTCGCGACTGAGCACCCTGGCCGTTCGGCCGCAAGGGCACGTGGATGTGTGCCCTTGCGGCCACTCCCGTCGAGGAGGCGAATCACACGCTTGTCATTCACCCCGGGTTCCGGGATAATGGCGGCATAACCGCATACATCGCCGCTCATCGGCTCGTGCCGTTCAGGTCGTAGGGGAAGACGTACCTGACGAAACGGAGAGAACGATGGCGACAGCTCAGGCGCGTGGAGTGATCTTCATTCACTCTGCGCCACGCGCGTTGTGCCCCCACCTCGAGTGGGCGGTGGGACGCGCCCTCGGGCATGCGGTGAACTTCGACTGGGCCGACCAGCCGGTTCTCGCCGGCAGCCGCCGGGCGGAGTTCTATTGGGAAGGCCCCGTCGGCACCGGCGCGGCCCTTGCGACGGCCATCCGCGGGTGGGAGCACCTGCGCTTCGAGGTGACAGAAGATCCGAGCCCGCGCAGCGACGGCGGTCGCTGGCTGCACACTCCCGGCCTCGGCATCCATTTCGCCCAGACCGACAGTGCCGGCAATGTCGTCATCGGCGAGGACCGCATCCGTTACGCCATGGAGATCGCGGCCGGAGACGCGATGGAGTTGCAGCGCGAACTGCAGGTCGCCCTCGGCTCGGCATGGGACGAGGAACTGGAGCCCTTCCGGCACGCGAGCGATGACGCGCCCGTCGTCTGGCTCCACAAAGTCGGCTGAGACGCTTCGGCCACCGGGAACACTTCTCGATCGACGGACCATCGCAGGATGACGAGAGCCCGACAGGACGAACCCACCGGCTCCGCATAGACCAGACGGTCAGGCGCGACAGTACCGCCCTCGGACGGGCTTCCCGGGGAGCGGGAGAACGTGCCGACCGTCGCCGAAAGGAAGACGCCCCCCGCATGGCTTCGCGGGGGGCGTCTTTCGTTCGCTGGTTCAGACAGACTCGAACGCGACGACCGCGTTGTGGCCGCCGAAGCCGAACGAGTTGCTGATGGCGAGCTGAGGTCCTTCGCCGAGCGGCGTGGGCGAGCCCGACAGCCGGAACGGCACGGCAGGATCCTGCTCAGTGATGTTGATGGTCGGGGGCGCCAGACGGTCGCGCAGCGCGAGCACCGTGAAGATCGCTTCCAGCGCCCCGGTGCCCCCGAGGAGGTGTCCGGTGGAGGCCTTCGTCGCCGAGACCGGGATCTCGTCGATGCGGTCGCCGAAGACGCTCTTGAGCGCCACATATTCGTTCGGGTCACCGACCGGTGTCGAGGTGGCATGCGCGTTGACATGCGTGACGTCGTCGGCCGAACGTCCGGCCGCCTCAAGGGCCATCGTGACGGCGCGTGCGGCTCCGGTGCCCTCGGGGTCGTTCGCGGTGATGTGATACGAATCCGCGGTCACCCCACCGCCGACGAGCGCTGCGTAGATCTTGGCGCCGCGTGCCTTGGCGTGCTCTTCGGTCTCCAGAATGAGGACGCCCGCACCCTCGCCCATGACGAACCCATCACGGTCCACGCTCCCCGGCCGTGAAGCCGTCTCCGGAGAGTCGTTTCGACGGGACAGCGCCTGCATCGATGCGAACGAGGAGATGGTGATCGGGTGGATCACCGACTCCGTCCCACCGGCGATGACGACGTCGGCGAGACCGGACTGAAGATGCTCGATGGCGTTGACGAGCGACTCCGTGCTCGATGCGCATGCGCTCGCCACCGTCCGCGCATACGCGCGCGCGTTGAAATGAAGGGAGAGGTTGCCGGCCGCTGCGTTCGGCATGAGCATAGGCACGGTCATCGGAAGGACGCGGCGAGGGCCCTTCTCCCGGAGCGTGTCCCACGCGTCGAGGAGCGTCCACAGGCCGCCGATCCCCGTCGCGAAGTCGACGCCCAGACGGTCGGGGTCGACGTCCGGCGCACCGGCGTCCTCCCACGCCTCCATGGCTGCGACCATCGCGAATTGCGAAGACGGGTCGAGGCGCTTGGCGATCGGTCGCTCGAGCACGGTGTCCGGTCGCACCTTCGCCTGTGCGGCGAAGGTGACGGGCAGCTGGTACTGCTCCACCCAGTCGTACTCGAGCGTCCGTGAGCCGGATGCCCCCTGGAGGAGCGCCTCCCAGCTCTCCGGCGCCGTGGCCCCGATGGGGCTGGAGGCGCCGATTCCGGTGACGACAATGCGCTTGCTGGTCATGAATCCCTCGTTTGCCGCGGCGGGGGCTTCCACCCCCGCCGCTCCGTTGCAGGTCAGGCCTGGTTCGACGTGATGAAGTTCACGGCGTCGCCGACGGTCTTGAGGTTCTTGACCTCTTCGTCGGGGATGGTCACGCCGAACTTCTCCTCGGCGTTGACGACGATCGTCATCATGGAGATCGAGTCGATGTCGAGGTCGTCGGTGAACGACTTCTCAAGCGCGACCTCGTCGGACGAGATGCCGGTCTCGTCGGTGATGAGCTCGGCCAGTCCGGCCAGGACCTCGTCGTTGCTGAATGCCATGCGATTTCTCCTTGTTTTCCGGTGGGTCAGGGGGCCCGGCGGGCCGCCCATCAGTCTAGATGGGGTGCGTCGCCGCTCACGGGAGCACGACGACCTGGGCTCCGAACACGAGTCCGGCGCCGAATCCGATCTGCAACGCGAGTCCACCAGACAGTTCGGGGTTCTCCTGAAGCAGACGGTGGGTCGCGAGAGGGATGGATGCCGCAGACGTGTTTCCGGTCGTCTCGATGTCGCGTCCGATCTTGACCTTGTCCGGGAGACCCAGCTGTTTGGCGAACTCGTCGATGATCCGCATGTTGGCCTGGTGCGGAACGAACGCCGCGAGGTCATCGACGCTGATGCCGGCCTCCTCGATCGCGCGACGGGCGACCTTGACCATCTCCCAGACCGCCCAGCGGAACACCGTCGGGCCCTCCTGGCGGAGCGTCGGCCAGGGCGCCTGCCCATCGCGGAACTCCGTGAGGGTGTGGTTCATGCCGACCGCATCCGCCTTGGACCCGTCGGAGCCCCAGACGGTCGGTCCGATGCCCGGGAAATCACTCGGTCCGACGATGACGGCGCCGGCCCCGTCTCCGAGCAGGAAAGAGATCGAGCGGTCGGTGGGGTCGACGATGTCACTGAGCTTCTCGGTGCCGACCACGGCGACGTAGGTCGCCGCGCCGGCGCGGATGAGAGCATCGGCTTGGGCGACGCCATAGGCGAACCCGGCGCATGCCGCATTCACGTCGTACGCGGCGGCCGGGTTGGCCCCGACCCGATCGGCGACGATCGCGGCGACAGACGGCGTCTGCTTCGGGTTCGAGATCGTCGAGACGATCACCGCGTCGACGCGCGCGGGTTCGATCCCGGCACGCTCGATGGACTCTGCGACGGCGTCCGCGGCCAGGTCGATGGCGGTCGTGTCATGATTCGCACGCGTGCGAGTCACGATGCCGGTGCGCTGGCGGATCCACTCGTCGCTCGAGTCGATCGGTCCGACCAGATCGTCGTTGGGAACGACTTGTTCGCCGCGGGCGGCTCCGTACGAGTAGATCCGCGTGTAGGCGGGTCCGGTCGACTGCGTGAGTGTCGGGGTCACTCGGCGTCTCCTGTCAGCATCGCAGCCGCCGCTGCGAGGTCGTCGGGGGTCTTGACGGCCACCGTCGGCGTGCCGCGAAGGGCACGCTTGGCGAGCCCGGTGAGCGTGCCGGCGGGCGACAGCTCGATGATGCCGGTCACTGCATGCTCGGCGAACGATGCCATGCAGAGATCCCAGCGGACGGGGGAGGCCACCTGGTCGATGAGGCGGTCCAGCGCCTGCCGTCCGTCGGCGACCGTCGCGCCGTCGCGGTTCGACCACAGCGTGGCGCTCGGCGCGTGCGCGGCGATGTTCGAAGCGGCGGACCGGAGGGTCTCTACAGCGGATGCCATGTAGCGCGTGTGGAACGCACCGGCGACCTGGAGAGGGATGACGCGGGTGGAGGCGGGGGGAGCTGTGGCCAGCTCTGCGAGGGCATCGAGCGAACCAGCGGCGACGATCTGGCCGCCTCCGTTGTAGTTGGCCGGGGTCAGGTCGAGTTCGTGGAGGCGGGCCACCACGGCATCCTGGTCACCGCCGAGGACGGCGCTCATGCCGGTCTTCTCCTGAGCCGCGGCCTCAGCCATGGCGCGACCGCGGATGCCGACGAGGCGCATGCCGTCGGCATCGCTCACGACGCCGGATGCCACGAGGGCCGCGATCTCGCCGACGGAATGACCGGCGAACCCGCCCGCAGAGCGTTGCGCCTCGTCTTTCAGCGCGTGCCAAGACAGCAGGCTTGCGGCCACGATGAGCGGCTGAGCGACCTGGGTGTCGCGGATGCGATCCGCATCCCATTCGGTCCCGGCGGCGACGAGGTCGATCCCGGCGAGGTCGGAGTACTGTTCCAGCCGTTCGCGGGAGCCCTCGATCTCGAGCCACGGAGACAGGAAACCGGGCGTCTGAGAGCCCTGGCCGGGGAAGACGGCAATGATCACTTGTCTATCCTGCCAAGAAGAAGCGTGCGTCGACTGGCAAGGTGGTCACAAGAAACGATCGATCCCTTGTGCATGCCGTACAACGACGTGCTCACGTGCGCCGTGCGATGGGGACGCGCCGACGCGTCGCCTCCGTGCCGATGGATCCGATGATGAGCGCTGTCTGCAGAATGAGGGCTTCTCGGGGCCCCGTCGCATCCCAGCCGATCACGTCCGACACCCGCTTCAATCGGTAGCGCACCGTGTTCGGGTGCACGAACAGCTCACGCGCGGTCGCCTCGAGCGACCTCCCATTGTCGAGGTAACTCCACAACGTGGCGACGAGGTCTACCGAATGCGATTGGAGGGGGCGGTAGATGCGCTCTACGAGGGTCGCCTTGGCGAGGGGATCTCCTGCCAGAGCTCGCTCGGGAAGCAGATCGTCCGCCTCCACGGGGCGCGGGGCGTGACGCCACGCCTTCGCCACGGCGAAGCCCGCCAGCGCCGCGCGTGCGCTCTGACTGGCATCGACGAGCGCGGGAACCGCGGGTCCGAGGACCACGTGACCGGCTCCGAAGCCGGGCTCGAGCCGTTTGGCGATCTCGGGGAACGGCAGCGCATCGTCCGTGTCGTCGGCACCCGTGGCCAGCGCCCGCCCGATGACGACCACCAGCCGCGAGCCCTGCACGCCGATCAGTACGTCGACGCCGAGCTTGCGGGCGAGCCGGCGCAGCTGATCGACGTCGAACTGCGGCGGAGTGGTGCCCACCAGCACGGCGACCTCGCCATGACCGTGCCAGCCGAGCGCCGCGATACGGCTCGGAAGCTCTTCGTCGGCCTCTCCGGTCAGGATCGAGTCAACGACGAGTGCCTCCAGTCGCGCATCCCACAGACCTCGCGCTTCGGCGGCCCGGGCGTACACGTCGGCCGCGGCGAAGGCGACCTCCCGCGAATACAGCAGCATGCTGTCGCGCAGGTCCTCGGCCCGGCCGGCCACGCGCTCCTCGGTGACCTCCACCGTGACCCGGATGAGCTGGAGGGTCTGGGTGAGGCTGACGCTCCGAAGGAGCTCGCGAGGAGCGGCGGCGAAGATGTCCGCCGCGATCCATGGCTGCGCCCCCGGATCGTCGTACCACTGGATGAAGGCGGAGATTCCCGCCTGCGCGACCAGACCCACCGCGGAGCGCCGCGCCGGCGGCATCTCCGCGTACCAGGGGAGCGAGTCCTCCAGCCGCTGGATGGTCGCCGACGCGAGGTCGCCCGAGATGCGGCGCAGCCAGGCGAGCGTCTCCGACTTCTCCTGCGGTGTGGGTCTGGTCGGCATCCGCGGAGTCAGCTTTCGCCGCCGGCGTTCCCGCTCGTCCCTGCCGTCACGTCGTGCAGGCGGTACTTCTCGATGGCCTGCGCCGACAGCGAGCGGTCGACGAGACCGTCCTCCGCCAGAGCCTGCAGCGTACGCACGACGATCGACGGTCCGTCGATCTTGAAGAACCGGCGTGCGGCCGGACGCGTGTCGGAGAAGCCGAAGCCGTCCGCGCCGAGGGTCGCGAACCGACGCGGCACCCACGGACGGATCTGGTCCTGCACAGCGTGCATGTAGTCGCTCACCGCGATGACGGGACCGCTCGTGTCGCGGAGCTTCTCCGTGACGAACGCTGTGTGCGGCTCTTCTCCGGGGTGCAGGAAGTTGTGCTCGTCGGCAGCGAGGCCGTCGCGGCGCAGCTCGGTCCAGCTGGTCACCGACCAGACGTCTGCCACGACGCCCCAGTCCTCCTTGAGGAGCTTCTGCGCCTCGAGCGCCCACGGAACTCCGACGCCCGAGGCAAGAAGCTGAGCGCGGTGCCCTTCGCCCTCGCCGACCGCGATGCGGTGCATGCCACGGACGATGCCCTCGACGTCGACGCCCTCCGGCTCGGCCGGCTGCACCAGCGGCTCGTTGTAGAGCGTGATGTAGTACATGACGTTCGGGTCGGGGTGGTTGCCGCCGTACATGCGCTCGATGCCCGCCCGCACGATGTGGGCGATCTCGTAGCCGTAGACCGGGTCGTAGGAGATGGTCGCCGGGTTCGTGGATGCCAGCAGGTGCGAGTGGCCATCGGCGTGCTGGAGGCCCTCACCGGTGAGCGTGGTGCGTCCTGCCGTGGCCCCCATGATGAATCCGCGTGCCATCTGGTCGCCGGCTGCCCACTGGGCGTCGCCGGTGCGCTGGAAGCCGAACATCGAATAGAAGATGTAGACGGGGATGAGCGGCTCGCCGTGGGTCGAGTACGCCGTGCCGACGTTGGTGAACGCGGCGACGGCACCTGCCTCGTTGATGCCGACGTGCATGATCTGGCCCTGCGGGCTCTCCTTGTACGCCAGCAGCAGTTCGCGGTCGACCGAGGTGTAGTTCTGACCGTTGGGGTTGTAGATCTTGGCGGTCGGGAAGAACGCGTCGAGACCGAACGTGCGCGCTTCGTCGGGGATGATCGGGACGATGCGGTGCCCGAAGTCCTTGACCCGCAGCAGGTCCTTCAGCAGTCGGACGAACGCCATCGTCGAAGCGACTTCCTGGGTGCCCGACCCCTTCTTCGGGAGCGCGTAGGCGCTGTCGTCGGGAAGGGCGATCGGCACATGGTGAGTGCGGCGCTCCGGGAGGAATCCTCCGAGGCTTCGACGCTTCTCGACCATGTACTGGATCGTCTCGTCCTCCATGCCGGGGTGGAAGTACGGCGGCAGGTAGGGGTTCTCCTCCAGCTGCGCATCGGTGATGGGGATGCGCATCGAGTCACGGAAGTGCTTGAGGTCCTCGAGGGTCATCTTCTTCATCTGGTGGGTCGCATTGCGGCCCTCGAAGTGGTGACCGAGCCCATAGCCCTTGATCGTCTTCGCGAGGATGACGGTGGGCTGGCCCTTGTGCTCGACAGCGGTCTTGTAGGCGGCGTACACCTTCTGGTAGTCGAGACCACCACGGCGGAGCTTGCCCCAGATGTCGTCGTCCGACCAGTCCTTCACCATCTCGAGCGTGCGCTCGTCGCGGGCGAAGAAGTGGTCGCGGATGAACTTGCCGTCTTCCGCGCGGTAGGTCTGGAAGTCGCCATCGGGCGTCGTGTTCATGAGGTGCACGAGCGCACCGTCGCGATCCTTCTCGAGGAGCTCATCCCATCCGCGGCCCCAGACGACCTTGATGACGTTCCAGCCTGCACCGCGGAAGAAGCTCTCGAGCTCCTGGATGATCTTGCCGTTGCCGCGCACCGGGCCGTCGAGGCGCTGGAGGTTGCAGTTGACGACGAACGTGAGGTTGTCGAGGCCCTCGTTCGCCGCCACCTGCAGCTGACCGCGGCTTTCGACCTCGTCCATCTCGCCGTCGCCGAGGAAGGCCCACACGCGCGACTCGGAGAGATCCTTGATGCCGCGGTTGGTGAGGTACTTGTTCGTCATCGCCTGGTAGATGGCGTTGATCGGACCGAGCCCCATCGAGACGGTCGGGAACTGCCAGTAATCGGGCATGAGACGCGGGTGCGGGTACGAGGGGATGCCGAACGGCGCCTTCGACTTCTCCTGGCGGAAGCCGTCGAGCTGCTCCTCCGAGAGGCGCCCTTCAAGGAAGGAGCGCGCGTAGATGCCGGGGGAGGCGTGCCCCTGCACGAAGATCTGATCTCCGCCGCCCGGGTGGTCGAGACCGCGGAAGAAGTGGTTGAAGCCCACTTCGTACAGCGACGCCGATGACGCGTACGTCGAGATGTGCCCGCCTACGCCGATGCCGGGACGCTGGGCCCGGTGCACGGTGACAGCGGCATTCCAGCGGATCCACCTGCGGTAGCGGCGCTCGAGCTCCTCGTCACCGGGGAACTCCGGCTCGTTCTCCGGGGCGATCGTGTTGATGTAGTCGGTGGTGGGAACCTGCGGCACGTTGAGCTGGAGTTCGTGCGAGGTCTGCAGCAGGCTCAGCATGATCTCGCGGCCGCGGCCGGCACCCTTGGAGTCCACCAGCTGCTGCAGGGACTCCTGCCACTCCTGGGTCTCTTCGGGGTCGCTGTCCTGCGGGCCCTGCGAGTACGGATCCTGATCGTTGACAGTCACGGGAGACCTTTCTTCATCTGGCAGATCGTGCCATGCCGGAGCTTCAGAAGCGCGGGGCCTTTGTCGGGCACAGCCAACGCATCCTCATTCAGCCTAGTCACTTCCGTGGGGTCGGTTCCCTCCTAGACTGATCCGTGAGGGCCTTTAGCTCAGCTGGTAGAGCGCCACGTTTACACCGTGGATGTCGTCGGTTCGATCCCGGCAGGGCCCACCGTCTTCAGCGGTCGTCCCGGCCGACGATCTTCGGCTCTGCGGGGTTGTAGTAGATCCCCTCGTCCTTGCCGAGCCGGGAGTGCCGCCGGGAGTAGGCGAAGTAGATGACGAATCCGATCGCCAGCCACACGAGGAAGCGCAGCCACGTCTCGACGGTGAGGTTCAGCATCAGGTAGGTGCAGATGGCGACCGAGAGCGCCGGCAGAACCGGGCTCCACGGCACCCGGAAGCCGCGCTTGAGATCGGGACGGGTCCGGCGGAGCACGATCACGCCGATCGAGACCAGCACGAACGCCGACAGCGTGCCGATGTTGACCATCTCCTCGAGCACGCCGATCGGGGTCAGGCCGGCCACGAGCGCGACGATCACCGTCACGATGATGGAGATCACCCAGGGCGTGCGCCGCCGGGCGTGCACCCTCGCCAGTCCGACGGGCAGGAGCCCGTCCCGCGACATCGCGAAGATGATGCGGGTTGCCCCGATCATCAGGGTGAGGACCACCGTCGTGAGTCCGGCGACCGCCCCCGCCGAGATGACCGTCGCCATCCAGGCCTGTCCGTGATGGACGAAGGCGTTGGCCAGGGCCGCAGCGGGATCGAGGTCGCCGTAGGGGACCATCCCCGTCACGACGAGCGCCACCGCGCAGTACAGGGCGGTGCAGATGATGAGCGACGCGATGATGCCGATGGGAAGGTCTCGTTGCGGGTTCTTCGTCTCCTCAGCGGTCGTGGCGACCACGTCGAACCCGATGTAGGCGAAGAAGACCAGCGCCGCGCCCGCGAAGATGCCGCCGAACCCGAAAGCCATCGGCTCGATGCCGGACAGGAACTGCAGGAGGGGCTGGGTGAGACCGGTGGCCGTCTCCCGGGGCGCCGGGTCGGGGATGAAGGGCGCGTAGTTCGCGGGGTTGACGAAGAGGATGCCGGCCACGATGACGAACAGCACGATGAACAGCTTCACGACCACCAGCGCGAGATTCACCCGCATCGATTCGCGGATGCCGTACGCCACAAGGGCGCCGAGCACGACGACGAGGAGGATGGCCATCAGGTCGACCGTCCCGCCATACCCGATCACGGCGGGGATCGGCATCCCGAGCTGCTCGAGCAGCACGCCCAGATAGGCGCTCCATCCCTGCGCGACGACGCCCGCTCCGAGGAACATCTCGAGGATGAGGTCCCAGCCGATGATCCAGGCGAGGAGCTCGCCGAGCGAGGCGTAGGAGAACGTGTAGGCCGAGCCCGACACGGGCACGGTCGATGCGAACTCGGCGTAGCACATCGCCGCGAGACCGCACGCGATGGCGGCGACGACGAAGCTCACGACGATCGCGGGTCCGGCCACCTCATGCGCGACACGACCGGTGAGGGTGAAGATGCCCGCGCCGATCACGACGCCGACGCCGAAGACGGTGAGATCGAAAGCAGACAGCGACTTCCGGAGCCGGAACTCCGGTTCCTCGGTGTCGGCGATCGACCTCTCGACGGATTTGGTGCGCATCAGGCTCATGGACGGCTCCTTCGCAGAGAATGCTCCGTTGCAGGCATCAGGTGCGACATGCTAGCCCCGGTCGTCGACCCGGGAACAGCGTCTTGATCTCGAGCACCTCTCGCACTAGGGGGAAGCGACGGACCCGAGTCCGGAGCATCACGAGGGTCGTGCCCATCTCTCCCGGGACGCGACGGGCAAGGGCCGGGGAGGTAGGTTGGAACACGTGAAAGCCCGCCCCGCAGACCAGCTCCGCCTCGTCGATCTCGCCGAGCTCGACACGGTGATCCGCGCCGCCGACCATGCACGCCGAAACCCCTCGCAAGCCGGGCGCGTGCAGGAGCTCATCGCACAGCGTCAGAGCCTCTCGACAGAACTGACGCGCCTGCTGGGCGCCCGCGACGACCTCGCTGCCGAGCTCAAGCGCGTGGAGTCCGACGTCGCGGTGGTCGATGCCCGCGCCGCACGGGATGCGGAACGCCTCGCCGCCACCTCGAACGCGAAGGACGCGCAAGGTCTCGAACATGAGATCGCGTCCCTGGCCAAGCGCAAGAGCGATCTGGAAGATGCGGAACTCGTGCTCATGGAGCGGCTCGAGATCGCCGAGGCCGAGATCTCCGCGCAAGAGGCGCTGATCGCCGCCACCAACGAGGAGGGCTCACGCCTCAGCGCCGAGGGAAAGGAAGCCGTCGCCGAGGCGACGTCCCGACACGAGGCCGCGTCGCGCGACCGCGCTGCGATCGCAGACTCCCTCCCGGCCGATCTCGTCGCCCTCTACGACAAGCTCGCCTCGCGCGGCCCCGGTGCCGCGCTGCTTCGCCAGCGCACGTGCGAGGGATGCCGCATGGTGCTCGCCGGTACAGATCTGCAGACCCTGCGCCACGCCGCCGAGGACGACGTCGTGACCTGCCCGGAGTGCGGCTGCATCCTGGTCCGCACCGGCGATTCCGGACTCTGACGACGCGAGCGGACGCCCGATGAGCGACGGGTCCGGCTCCTCGTGAACCACGCCGGAGGCGGCGCCGACCGGGTGTCCACCGGATGGAGCATCCTCGCCCGCCACGGCGACCGCACCGTCACGGTCATCGACGTCACACCCACCGGCGGCGAGGTGACGCGGCGCGACGTGCCCGAATCCGGACTCCCCGCGCTCATCTCCGGAGCATCCCCGTCCCAGCGGTGGGTCTGGAACGACGCGCCCCGCTGGTACCCCTCTCTGCTCCGTGCGGGTGTGGAGATCGCACGATGCCACGACCTCCGCCTGTGCCACGCGATCCTTCGGGACAGTGCACTCGTCACCGCGCCCGCCGCGCTGCGGGCCGCTCGGCAGTGGGATGCGCCGGCCGCTGCGCCCGCGTTCGACGACGCCCTCTTCGCCTTCGACGGGGAACGAGGCGTGCCAGAAGACGCGGACGAGCTCGTAGCCGAGTTCGCGCGCCAGCAGGCTGCGCTGGCCACGGCATCCTCTCCCGGGCCGCTGCGCCTCCTGCTGGCCGCAGAATCGGCAGGGGCGCTGATCGCCTGCGAGCTTCACGCTGCCGGGCTGCCCTGGGATGCGGCGACCCACGACCGCCTTCTGGTCGAAGCGCTCGGCACGCGATCGGCGGCCGGTGGTCTTCCCGCCCGACTGCAGCAGCTCGCCATGAAGGTGCGCGAAGCGCTCGGCGACCCCGGCGCGAGCCTCGACTCGCAGCCCAGACTGCTGAAGGCGCTCCACCGCGCGGGCGTCCCCACTCGCACCACCAGCCGCTGGGAACTGGCAGAGTTCGAACACCCCGTGATCGAGCCTCTCCTCGCCTACAAGAAGGGGATGCGGCTGCTCACAGCCAACGGATGGGACTGGCTCGCCGAGTGGGCGCCGGACGGACGCTTCCGCCCCGTCTACGTGCCGGGAGGAGTGGTGACGGGGCGATGGGCTTCGTCCGGCGGAGGCGCCCTTCAACTGCCCCGGCTGCTGCGCCCCGCGGTACGCGCCGACCCCGGCTGGAGCTTCGTCGTCGCTGACGTGGCGCAGCTCGAGCCCCGGGTTCTCGCAGCGATGGCGAGGGACACGGCCCTCGCCGACGCGGCACGCGGCACCGATCTCTACGAAGGCATCGTCGCCGAAGGGGTGGTGACGACGCGGCAGGAAGCGAAGATCGCTCTGCTGGGCGCGATGTACGGCGCGACCACGGGAGACAGCGGGCGGCTGGTGCCGGCGCTGCGACGCGCCTTCCCTCGCGCGATGGCCATGGTCGACGCGGCAGCCGAAGAGGGGGAGAAGGGCGGGATCGTCTCCACCTGGCTGGGACGCTCGAGTCCGCCCGCATCCACTGCGTGGCGTGACATCCAGTCTTCAGCCGGCTCTCCTGACGCGGGAGAAGGCGAGAGCACGGTGGCTCGCCGGGTCGCCCGCGACCGAGGCCGGTTCACGCGCAACTTCATCGTCCAGGGATCCGCCGCCGAATGGGCGCTCGCGTGGCTGGCGGATCTCCGCATGCGTCTGGCGGATTTCCCGCTCGTCGACGAGGCCGATGCGGCAGCAGCATCCGGCCCCGTCTTCTCGCGGCGCGCGCATCTCGCGTTCTTCCTCCACGACGAGATCATCGTCCACACGCCTTCCGCGCACGCCGATCTGGCAGCGGCAGCTGTCCGCGCGAGCGCCGAGCGTGCGACGACGCTTCTCTTCGGCGACTTCCCGCTCGACTTCCGGCTCGACCTGCGGATCAGCGACGACGCGGCGAAGTCGTGAGAGCAGCGCGACGGATCACTCGCACGACAGCGATGTGAGCGCAGTCGTCTCGGGAGCGCGAAGCAGGGGTGTGTGGAGGAGCGTGGGCTCCACCGCGTCGCGGGTGGGGGCGACGAAGCGCATCTCCACGTCGGCCGATTCGCCTGGCTCGAGCGTGACCTCCACCGCGCTCGTCGGAACCCCCGCGTCGGCGACGTCGATCGTCGCGACCCGATCCCCGTCGACGGTGGTGCCCCCGAAGAACCAGCCCTTCGGAGCGGAGACGGCGACAGCCGTGCCGATCTGCCCGGGCGGAACCCCCCAATGCCCGTCGCCGGTCATACTGGCCGGCCACGCGGTGCCGGCGTCGGCCGGCGCGGTGTTGGTGAGTCTCACACGCACCGCCACCTGCGGCTGCTCGTCGGCTCGGCACGTGCCGACGGCACTGCCCAGCTTCACCTCGAGAGCGCTGTCCATCTTCGCTCCCGTGGTGTCGTTGAGATACACCGCGAAGGCTCCTTCGCCGGCGGCATTGTGCCGGGCCAGCGGGCCGCCGAAAGCAGAACCCGCCAGGAGGGCGGCTTCGTCTTCGTGGGAGCTCCAGACAGAGATGCGTCCCTGCTCGATCGGCGCCTGCAGTGCGGTGATCCACGCCTCGGGGGGAGCCGTACTGGTGAGGACCGCCTCGAAGTACCGTTTGGTGAGTCGCTGGAAGTAGCGCGTCTGTTCGCGGGAATCCAGAGTGAAGTAGGGATCCACGAGCACCTCGCGGACGAACCGCTCGTGCCGAAGCGTCAGGCCGCGCCCGACATCGATCGGGCCCGTGACATCCAGGAGCGCGCGCAGCACGAGCGGGTCGATCGCCACCACGACGTCGGGGGCGCGACCGGTCAGCCGCGCCCACCAGCCGGAGGCCAGTTCCGCCGACAAGGCGAAATCGGGAGTCGTCGTGGCGTTCTGCACGAATCGCCCCACAATGTCGCCATACAGCGCCGACGTCGAGGCGGGTACGGCGACGTCGGGGGGCTCCAGGCCGCCGAAGTCGCTCGAGTCGGCTTGCCGTGCAAGACGCAGGACGCCGTCTCGGGCCTCGATCTCCGCGAACGATCCCGTGATCCCGCCCCCGGAACGCAACTCGGCATTGTTCTGCAGCATGACGAGGATCGAGCGCGGCTCGTCGCTGCCGAGCATGCGGGGGAGGACCGCGGTCACACCCGCCAGGCCGTCGACGGCATCCGATAGCGTCGTGACGAGCTGTTCGAGATCTGTGACCCCATCGGCGACCTCACCGATGAGCTGGCTGCGCTTGACGTCGACGAGTCTCCGTTCGGTGTCCGCCAGCGCGGCAGCCGCCTCCACGACCGGCGCATGAGCGGCGGCGAGGAAGTCGACGTCCACCGCTCCGTCATCGAGCAGGCCGCGCACGGCGAGGCCCCCGGCAAGCGAAGCGAGCGGGGTGGCCACCTCGTCCGACAGCCGGTCGAGCGACTCGCTGACCGTCCGCACGGCCGAGAGGTTCGGGCCCACGAACGGCACCCATTCGGCGACACGCCATACGGGCGCCTCCGTGGCCTCGGCCGCTCGCGAAGCGTGAGCGTCGAACTCGGCGACCGTCTCGTCGAGGCCGCTCAGGCCGCCCTGGCCGAGGGCGTCGACGACGTCCGATCGGAGAGCGGCGACCGACGCCAGCTCACTCCGGACGAGGAGGACCCGCTCGACCAGCCAGACGCCGGCGGCGACGCCGACCACGAGCAGTCCGAGGACGGACCACCCGATCAGTCGACGTCGCCGCCGTGCGGGCTCAGGCGCGGCCTGACCCATCGATCAGTGGGCGCGGCGCCGGCTGTAGACGAGCAGGCCTGCACCGACGAGAAGGATGACGCCGCCGCCGAGAACGAACGGCAGTGCGTTGAAGTCGGAGCCGGTCGCGGCGAGGGCCGCTTCGGAGTCGACGCCCGCCGGCTGGCCGGTGATCTGCGGGCCGGTGTGGCAGTACGGGCTGCTCGGCGGGTACGTGAGGCTGACAGCGACCTGCGGGTTCACGCGGATCTCCGCGGAGATCGGACCGCGGGTCCACGCGTAGTTGGTGTCGGTCTCGACCCACTGCCCGTCGACGAACGCCCAGCCCGGCCAGCCCGTAGGCGAGCCGTCGGACGCGATGGACGCCCCCGGCCACAGCATGCGACCGCTGAGCGTGCCGTCGGCCCCCAGCTCACCGAGCACGAACGTCGCCGACTGCGAGCCGTTCGACAGCACGAGCTTCGCCGTGCGCGACGTGACGCGGTTCTCAGGGTCGGTCAGCACGACGGAGTAATCGATCCACGGCACGTCGTTCTCGCAGACACCGACCACTTCGGACCCGACCAGCGTGTAGCTGCCGTCGACTCCCGGCGTGTAGTCGTCGTCCTCGGTGGCGGCCTGCGCAGCTGTCGGCAGCGACAGCAGCAGAATCCCCGCAACGAGTGCGCGCGCGAACACAGACTTCTTCATGACAAGCCCCCCAGCCTGCTCATCGAGCCCTCCCCAATCGGGCTCATCTCTCGGACTCTACACTACGCACGCCCGATATGCGTCGACACCCCGATAAACGACATCCGAGTAGACTCACCCACGCGAATGGGTCGGCTGGACGGTCGCGTGGCGGGAGACCGCACCGAGGAACGTCCGGGCTCCACAGGGCAGGGCGGTGGGTAACACCCACCCGGAGTGATCCGCGAGACAGTGCCACAGAGAGCAGACCGCCCGCAGCCCTCGGGCCGCGGGTAAGGGTGAAAGGGCGGTGTAAGAGACCACCGGAGTCGTGGTGACACGGCTCGCATGGCAAACCTCGCCCGGAGCAAGGCCAGACAGGGGATGTTGACGCGGCCCGCCGAGTCCCCGGGTAGGCCGCTGGAGCGGCACGGCAACGTGTCGCCGAGAGAGATGACCGTCCACGGGGCGCCACGCCCCCGGACAGAACCCGGCGTACAGGCCGGCCCATTCGCCCCGCTCGCGCAGCGTCGTCAGGCCACAGCCAACGCCGCGGCACCGATGATGCCGGCGTTGTTGCGGTGCACCGCCGGGACGATCGGAGTCTGGAGGTTCAGCCGGGGGAGGAACTCGTCGGCATGCTTCGACACCCCGCCGCCCACGATGAACAGGTCAGGGCTCAGCAGGAACTCGAGGTGCGAGTAGTACCACTGCAACCGCTTCGCCCACTGCGCCCACGAAAGCGACTCGCGCTCCATTGCCGAGTACGCGGTCCACGCCTCGGCATCCCTCTTGTGCCCGGCCCGCTGCAGGTGTCCGAGCTCGGAGTTCGGGATGAGCGTGCCGTTGTGGAGCATGGCGGTGCCGATACCGGTGCCCAGAGTGGTGAGGATGACGAGCCCGTCACGTCCCTTCGCCGCTCCGTAGCGCAGCTCCGCGACGCCGGCGACATCCGCGTCGTTGGCGAAGTGGATCTCGCGGCCGAGCCCGACTTCGAAGAAGCGCTCGGCCTCGAATCCGATCCAGCGGTCGGAGACGTTGGCCGCGGAGAGGGTCTTGCCGCGCTTCACGATCGCCGGGAATGCGACACCGAGCGGCACCGAAGCGTCGTTGACACCTAGCCGCTCCAACACGGTCTTCACCGCCGCGAGGACGTCGTCCGGTTCCGCGCCGGCAGGGGTGGCGACTTTCACGCGGTCGCTGATGAGCGCGCCGGCGGCCAGGTCAACGAGCGCGCCCTTGATGCCGGTTCCGCCGATGTCGACTCCGACCGCATGCGTCGCGTTGCTCACCATGGCCATCAGCCTACCGATCGGCGCAGGGCCGCTCGTAGGATCGGAACCAGGACCGTATCGAGAGATCGGTCCCGACGAGCACGACGAGGAGCAGACATGTCTGGTGAAGAGAAGTTCTGGTACAACCTCAAGACCGGCCAGGTCGAGCGAGGCTTCGAGTCGCCCTCCGTCGATCGCGCCGGCCCCTTCGACACGGCAGATGAGGCGGCTCGTGCCCCCGAGGTGATCGCGGCGCGTTCCCGTGCCTGGGCGGAGGACGAGGCACGCGAAGACGACTGGGGCAAGCGCGGCGACGGGGCCGTGTCGACGGACGGCGAGCCCGACGCGGGCCGATAGTCTG
Organism: Actinomycetes bacterium; assembly: GCA_023431405.1. Lineage (GTDB taxonomy): Bacteria > Actinomycetota > Actinomycetes > Actinomycetales > Microbacteriaceae > Microbacterium. The sequence goes on along the minus strand of JAEYVZ010000004.1, from coordinate 5,403 downwards.
GGCTCATCCACACCGAGAGGACGCGATGGACAAGCAGCGGGACTTCGTACTGCGCACGATCGAGGAACGGGGCGTCAAGTTCGTGCGTCTCTGGTTCACCGACGTGATCGGCACGCTCAAGTCGGTCGCGATCGCTCCCGCTGAAGTGGAGGGCGCCTTCACAGAGGGCCTCGGCTTCGACGGCTCGGCGATCGAAGGGCTGACGCGCTCCTACGAGTCCGATCTCCTCGCCCACCCCGACCCCACCACGTTCCAGACCCTTCCCTGGCGCGGCGAGGTCGACCCCACCGCGCGCATGTTCTGCGACATCACGACGCCCGATGGGCAGCCTGCCGTCGCAGACCCACGCCATGTCCTCAAACGGGCGCTCGCGAAGGCGGCGGACGCCGGCTTCACGTTCTACACCCACCCCGAGATCGAGTTCTACCTGCTCAAGTCGTCTTCGTTCGGCCCCGACGGGCCCGAGCCGGTCGACTCGGCCGGATACTTCGACAACGTGCCGGGCGGCACCGCACACGACTTCCGCCGTCGCTCCGTGCGGATGCTGGAAGACCTCGGCATCTCGGTCGAGTACAGCCACCACGAGGGCGGCCCTGGGCAGAACGAGATCGACCTGCGCTACGCAGACGCCCTCGCCACTGCCGACAACATCATGACGTTCCGCACGGTGGTCAAAGAGGTGGCGATCGAGCAGGGGGTCTACGCGACCTTCATGCCGAAGCCCCTGGGCGGTCAGCCCGGCAGCGGCATGCACACCCACATGTCCCTGTTCGAAGGCGACGTCAACGCGTTCTACGAGGAGGGCGCGCAGTACCAGCTCTCCCAGACCGGCCGCCGCTTCATCGCGGGCCTCCTGCGGCACGCGAACGAGATCTCCGCAGTCACCAACCAGTTCGTCAACTCTTACAAGCGGCTGTGGGGCGGTGACGAAGCGCCGAGCTTCATCTGCTGGGGCCACAACAACCGGTCCGCGCTCGTCCGCGTGCCGATGTACAAGCCGAAGAAGGGCCAGTCGACGCGCGTCGAGTACCGCGCTCTCGATTCTGCGGCGAACCCGTACCTCGCGTTCGCCCTCATGCTCGCCGCAGGCCTCAAGGGCATCGAGGAGGAGTACGAGCTTCCCGCCGAGGCGGAGGACAACGTCTGGTCGCTGACCGACGCGGAGCGTCGTGCGCTCGGCTATGAGGCGCTTCCGGCGAGCCTCGACCATGCACTGGAGTACATGGAGGAGTCGGAGCTCGTCGCCGAGACACTGGGCGAGCAGGTGTTCAACTACGTGCTGCTCAACAAGCGTCGTGAGTGGCAGGAGTACCGCGCTCAGGTCACGCCGTTCGAGCTCAAGAGCAACCTGGAGATGCTCTAGTCCGTCATGTCGTCCCGCTCGTCGCGTTCCACCGCTCTGACGGGACTCGCGCGCGCGGGCTTCAGCGACCTCGCCGAGTCGTCGCGGCTTCTGGACGAGGTCGCGAGCCTGGTGGCGCTCGATCGGGCCGCGCTCACTCGCGACGCCGATCGTGCCGCCGATCCTGATGCCGCCGTCGCCGCGCTCGCACGTATCGCCCGGCGCTCCGCCGATCACGCGCGGGCAGCGCTCATCCGCACCCCCGCGACGGTCTGGATGCTGCTGGGCGCTTCGCGCGGCTTCGCCGACTTCTATCTGCGCCACCCGGAGGAGCTTTCACACCTGGATGACGCCGCGCGCGCCCTGCCCAGTGCAGCCGAGCTGACCGCAGAACTCCTCGATGCGGTCGGGGCCGACGTGGAGGGCTTCGCCTCCCAGGGCGACGAGTCGGCGTGGGTGGCGCTGCGTGTGCGTTACCGGCGCATGCTCGCGCGCATCGCGACATACGACCTGTCCGCCCCCGACGCGACGGCCGTGCTTGCAGACGTCGCCGCTGCCCTCGCCGATGCGGCCGGTGCGGCGCTCGAGGCGTCGCTGTGTGTCGCCCGCACCCGGGTGTCGAGCGGGGGCGCGGGCGCCGGGCTCTTCCCTCGCGAACAGGTCGCTGCGGCGCGCCTCGCGATCATCGGAATGGGAAAGACCGGCGCGCGAGAGCTCAACTACGTCAGCGACGTCGACGTGATCTTCGTGGGCGGCGCCGACGAGGCCGCTGCCGAGACGCTGGGGGAGAGTCGAGCGATCGACATCGCCACCCGCCTCGCGGTGCAGACGATGCGAGGGATCACCAGCATCGAAGTCGAGCCGCCCCTGTGGGAGGTCGACGCGAACCTCCGGCCGGAAGGCAAGCAGGGAGCGCTGGTGCGCTCACTCGACTCCCATCTGTCGTACTACGACCGGTGGGCGAAGAGCTGGGAGTTCCAGGCCCTTCTGAAAGCTCGCCCCATCGCCGGCGACAAGGCCCTGGGCGACGCCTACGTCGCTGCCGTGCAGCCGAAGATCTGGACGAGCGCGGCGCGGGAGAACTTCGTCGACAGCGTGCAGCGGATGCGCGAGCGCGTCACCGAGCATATTCCGGCATCCGAGGTGCCGTACCAGCTGAAGCTCGGACCGGGTGGCATCCGCGACATCGAGTTCACTGTGCAGCTCCTCCAGCTCGTGCACGGACTGACCGACGAGGACATCCGCCAGCGGGGGACGCTCGCCGCGCTCGACGCGCTCGTCGCGGAGGGATACATCGGACGAGCGGATGCGGCAGCGTTCTCACAGGACTATCGCACGCTGCGCGTGCTGGAGCACCGGCTGCAGATCGCCGACCTCCGGCGGACGCACCTCATGCCGTCCACTCCCGAGGGTCTGCGCGCGCTCGCCCGATCGTCGGGTCTCGCCGACTCGGGCACCGGCGTCTGGGAACTGTGGGAGAAGGTCAAGCGCGAGGTGCGCGACATCCACGTGCGCCTTTTCTACCGTCCGCTGCTCTCAGCTGTCGCCGCCCTCCCCGCCGACGAACAGGCTCTGTCGGCACAGCAGGCCCACGACCGCCTGTCCGCCATCGGCTTCCGCGATCCAGCCGGCGCGCTGCGTCACATCGGCGCCCTGACCACCGGCATCAGCCGCAAGGCGACCATCCAGCGCCATCTCATGCCCGTGATGATCCGGTGGTTCGCCGACGGCGTCGACCCCGACTACGGCCTGCTCGCGTTCCGGCGCATCAGCGAGCGACTCGGCGACACCCCGTGGTTCCTTCGTGTCTTGCGCGACTCGTCGGGTGCCGCAGAACGGCTGACACATGCTCTCGCCGGCTCGCGTTACGTCGGAGAGCTCATGGAGTGGATTCCGGAGTCGGTCGCCTGGCTGGACTCCGACGACCAGCTGCAGCCGCGAAGCGGGCTGGCCCTGCAGGAGGAAGCACGCGCGATCCAGACTCGCCACAGCTCGATCGACACGGCCATGAGCGCCGTGCGGGCCCTGCGACGCCGCGAGTTGCTGCGGCTTGCCCTGGCGGCCGTGCTCGGCACGGTGACGATCGACGATCTCGCCCTCGGGCTCACCACCGTCAGTGAAGTGACGATCCAGGCGACGCTCCGCGCCGTCAGACGCGAGGTCGTGCCGCCTGAAGACGACGCGCTCGACTTCGCCGTCATCGCGATGGGGCGGTTCGGTGGCTCTGAACTGGGGTTCGGCTCGGATGCCGATGTCATGTACGTCTATGACCCGAACGGGGTCGATCCCCAACGCGCGCACTCGCTCGCCATCGCTCTGGCCACGGGCCTTCGCACCTACTCCGAAGACCACCGCCTGCCTTTCGAACTCGACGCCGACTTGCGCCCAGAAGGTCGCAACGGCCCGCTCGCCCGCTCGTTCGACGCCTACGCGGAGTACTACCGCCGGTGGTCGCTCACGTGGGAGGCGCAGGCTCTCCTGCGTGCACGGGGAGTGGCGGGAAGCACCAAGCTCATCACCCGGTTCATGGCCCTCGCCGACGACGTCCGCTACCCGGCCGAGGTGGACATTCCGGCGTTGCGCGAGATCAAGCGCATCAAGGCGCGCGTCGAGAACGAGCGACTTCCGCAGGGTGTCGACCGGACCCGCCATCTGAAGCTCGGACCCGGCGCGCTCAGCGACGTCGAATGGCTTGTACAGCTGGTTCAGCTCGAACACGCCCACCGCCTCCCCGCGCTTCGCACGACGTCGACGCTGCGCGCGCTGGAGGCCGCCCGTGATGCGGGACTGATCCCGGATGCCGCCGCGCAGCGCTTGGCTGAGAGCTGGCGGCTCGCCAGCCGGCTTCGCTCGGCGAACACCCTGCTGTCAGGTCAGACGAGTGACGTCCTGCCGACCGATCGGAGCAAGCTCGACGGCATCGGTCGTCTTCTCGAGCTGCCGGCTCGGTCGGCGACCCTCGTCGAGGAGGAATGGATGCGGACCGCCCGCCGGGCGCGCCGCGTGTTCGAGAAGCTCTTCTACGGCTGAACCGGCTTTTACGCCGCGGCCGATCGTCCGTCAAGCCCTCTGGAGTCCTTCGCCGGCGAGGCGTTTACTGCCCGCATGCGCGCGTCTGCGCGTGAAGGGGCAGCGCGAGGAGGACGCCATGACATCCACGCAGACTGAGATCCCGACGACCGCCGGGCGCCCGGAGAGCTTGCCCCCGCGCCAGGCCGCGCTCCTGAGCGCTTCCCGCGTCGAGCAGAAGGCCAACCTCTTCATCCGTTGGATCACCTCCACTGACCACAAGACGATCGGCTACATGTACCTGATCGCTTCGGTGTTGTTCTTTCTCCTCGGCGGTGTGATGGCGCTCATCATCCGCGCGGAGCTGTTCGAGCCGGGCATGCAGGTCGTTCCGACGAAGGAGCAGTACAACCAGCTGTTCACGATGCACGGCACGATCATGCTGCTGATGTTCGCGACGCCCCTCTTCGCCGGCTTCGCCAATGCGATCATGCCGCTGCAGATCGGTGCACCCGACGTCGCCTTCCCGCGCCTCAACGCGCTGTCGTTCTGGCTCTTCTTCTTCGGTTCGCTCATCGCGCTGAGCGGCTATCTGACGGCTGCCGGCCCCGCAGCGTTCGGGTGGACCGCCTACCAGCCGCTCGCCGGCCCGAGCTTCTCACCGGGAGCCGGCGGAAACCTGTGGTTCCTGGGTCTCGGTATGAGCGGTTTCGGCACGATCCTCGGTGCGGTGAACTTCATCACCACCGTCATCACGATGCGCGCCCCGGGCATGACCATGTGGCGGATGCCGATCTTCACCTGGAACACGCTCGTCACCAGCATCCTCATCATCATGGCCTTCCCCGTGCTCGCCGCCGGCCTGTTCGCCGCGAGCGCCGATCGTGTCCTGGGTGCGCACATCTTCGACCCGCACAACGGGGGAGTGCTGTTGTGGCAGCACTTGTTCTGGTTCTTCGGTCACCCTGAGGTGTACATCATCGCGTTGCCGTTCTTCGGCATCGTCTCGGAGATCTTCCCGGTGTTCAGCCGCAAGCCGATCTTCGGATACA
>JAEYVZ010000002.1 GCA_023431405.1 Actinomycetes bacterium | reverse complement strand
GTGCACGCCGCGGAGGATGCGCGGGGGTGACGCCCGAGAGGGCGACGGCGAGCGGGGCGGCCAGGAGCGTGGCGGCGAGCACGAGCCACCACGGCGGAGCGCCGCCGCCGGCCAGGGTGTGGGCGGTCGCGGCGACGGTCGTGCTGATCGCGGCGGAGGCGACGCCGCGCACCGCGCGCACCTGGCGCGCTCGTGCCGACCTGCTCTCCACCCGACGAGCCTAACCGGACGGGCGCGTGGCCCGCGCGTGCGGCGGATTCAAAGCCGACGCGGGTAGCCTGAACGCTCGTGACCGTCCTCGCTTTCGTCATCGGCGTCGTGCTGCTCGTCGTCGGCCTTGCCGTGTCGATCGCCCTGCACGAGATCGGGCACCTCGTGCCCGCCAAGAAGTTCGGCGTGCGCGTCGGCCAGTACATGATCGGCTTCGGTCCGACGCTCTGGTCGCGGCGCATCGGCGAGACCGAGTACGGCGTGAAGGCACTGCCGCTGGGTGGTTACATCTCGATGGCCGGCATGTACCCGCCCTCGCGCGGTGAAGGCAGGGCCGGTGGCGGATTCTTCGCCACGATGGTGCAGGATGCCCGCACCGCCAACGACGAGACCCTGAGCGCAGACGACGAGGGCCGCGCGTTCTACCAGCTCGCCGTCTGGAAGCGCATCGTCGTGATGCTCGGCGGCCCGATCATGAACTTCGTTCTGGCGATCGTGCTCTTCACGATCGTGCTGTCCGGCATCGGCCTGCAGACGGCGACGACCACGGTGGCGGCGGTCAGCGAGTGCGTCCTTCCCGCCGGCACGACCCAGACGGAGTGCGCCACCGATGACCCCGCCTCGCCCGCGGCCGCAGCAGGCATCCTGCCCGGTGACGTGATCGAGTCGGTCAACGGCACACCCGTGGCGACGTTCGACGAGGCCTCCACGATCATCCAGGCCTCACCCGACCGCGAGATCCCCATCGTCGTCGAGCGAGACGGCGAGTCGCTCACCCTGCGGGTGACGCCCATGCTCGCCGAGAGGGAGGTGCTCGGCGCCGACGGCGAGACGATGGTCGCCGAGGTCGGCTTCGTCGGCATGACCGCTGCGGTCGACTACGTGCGCCAGCCCGTGCGGACGGGTGTCGAGACGGCCCTGGAGCGCACGGGCCAGGTCGCCGGTGTCATCTGGCAGCTGCCCGCCCGCGTCTACCAGACGGCCGTCGACATGTTCACGGGCGCCGAGCGCGACCCCAATGGGCCGCTGTCGGTGGTCGGCGCCGGCCGTCTGGCGGGGGAGGTGGCCGCTGTGGACGCCCCGGTGCTCAACCGAGCCGCCGCGATCCTGGAACTGCTCGCCGGCCTCAACCTCGCCCTCTTCGTCTTCAACCTGATTCCGCTGCTGCCCCTCGACGGCGGCCACGTCGTGGTCGCGCTGTGGGACGGCATCAAGCGGGCCTGGGCGCGGCTGTTCCGCCGCCCGCCGCCCGCTCCCGTCGACGCGACGAAGCTCGTGCCGGTGACGTTCGTCGTCGTCATCGCCCTGATCGTCATGGGCGGCATCCTGATCCTCGCCGACATCGTCAACCCGGTGCAGCTGCTCGGCTGACGTTCAGTCGCGCGAGCACGGGGCGACGCGGACGGTCGCCGATCAGGCCGGCGCGGTGGTCAGCGCGTGCGCGACGAGCCGTTCGAGCGTCTCCAGGCCATCGCGCGACAGGATCGACTCGAGGTGCCCCTGCACGGAGGCATAGCCCGGGCCGCGGAGCGCGTAGACGTCGCCCGTGCCGGGGTCTGCCGCGATCTCGGTCTCTCCGATGACGGTCGTGCCTGCGGGAACGCGCGCCGTGAACGTGTTGTAGAAGCCGATGGATGCCGGGCGCCCGAACACGTCGACGGTCTTCTGGAGACCCTGATGCGGGGCGGCCAGGGGGGCGAGCTCGATGCCCAGGCGATGCGCGAGCACCTGGTGGCTGAGGCACACGGCAAGCAGCGGGCGCCGGGAGGCGAGGCGCGCGTCCACGAGGTCGCGCATGCGCGCCAGCCGAGGGCTCTCGGGGTCGCGCGGGTCGCCGGGGCCGGGGCCCGACACCAGGATGTCGGCGACGTCGATGGCGGCCGGGTCGGCCTCGGTCCATGGCACGATCGTGACGTCGAAGCCGAGGTGACGCAGCTGGTGGGCGAGCATCGTCGTGAAGCGGTCCTCCGCATCCACGACGATGGCGCTGCGTCCCGCGAACGGGCCGTGGGCATCGCCGGTGTCTTGCGGATTCAGCCAGAACGACGCGAGACGCTCGTTCCGCGCGGCCAGGAGCGCGGCGATCGCGGGGTCGTCGGCCAGGCGGCGCGGCTCGGCTGCCGGGGCGTCCTCGTCGTCGGCGGCGCGCAGCTCCGCCACCTGGTCACGCTCGACAGCGCCCAAGGCGCCGAGCACTCCCGCCGCCTTGCCGTGGGTCTCGCTGACCTCCCCATCGGGGTCGGAGTGGCGCACGAGCGTCGCCCCGACCGGGACGCGGAGCAGCCCGTCGACGAGATACGCCGTGCGGATGAGGATGGGCGCGTCGAGGTCGTGGGTGCCGTCGCCGGCGGGGGTGAACAGTGCGGCCACCCCCGAGTAGTACCCGCGTGGCGAGCGCTCGTGCCGCGTGATGACCGTGCAGGCGTTCTGCATGGGCGAGCCGGTGACCGTCGGGGCGAACATCGTCTCGCGGAGGATGTCGCGCGGGTCCATCGTGCTGCGTCCGCGCAGCATGTACTCGGTGTGGGTCAGCCGCGACATCTCCTTGAGGTGCGGCCCCGTGATGCGTCCGCCGTCGCTGCAGACGGCCGACATCATCTTGAGCTCTTCGTCGACGACCATGAAGAGCTCCTCGGTCTCCTTCGTCGACGACAGGAACTCGGTGAGGGTGGCGACGGTGGCGCCGCCCTGCGGATGCCGGAACGTGCCCGAGATGGGGTTCATCGTCACGACGCCGCCCTGGGCGCTCACGTGTGCCTCCGGGCTCGCCCCCACGGCGACATGACCCGGGGTGACGACGAGGAAGGTCCAGTACGCGCCGCGCTCGTGCTCGAGCAGCGCGCGGAACCACGTCGCGCCGGCGACGACGGGATCGACGTCGACAGTGGCCGTGAAGTCGCGGCGGATGACGAAGTTCGCACCCTCGCCGCGGCCGATCTCGTCGGCGATCACCTGACGGACGATGTCGGCGTACTCGCTGTCGGAGATGTCGAAGCCGGGGTCGCCGAGGGCGACGGGCGCGGAGGGGAGTGTCGCCAGCACCTCGGCGCGGGGGGCTGCGGTGTGCGACTCGACCACCAGGCAGCGCAGCGGCGCCCCGTCGTCGTGGCATTCGAAGCCGCGCTCGACCACCTGCCGGAACGGCACGAGCGCGAGCACCTCGCGCGGCGCACCGGTCGCGTCGTGCAGCGGGATGTCCTGCAGCAGCGGGACATCGATGACATCGCCGGTGAGCACCTCGACGTCATCCGTGCCCCGCGCGATCAGGGCGAACGGGAGTCCGGAGGCGAGGGCCGCCCGCAGGGGCGCCGTCAGGGAAGAGGGGCTCGCGTTCATCGCCGGGCCTTTCGTACAGTCGGGCGGTCCTCGCGGGAATGAAAAGACCGCCTCGATGGGCGGTCTGTGATCAGGGTCGCGAACACACCGCCTCAGCGGGTGAGCCACCAGGAGGTGTTCGCGAACATGCGGTCAGATTAGCAGAAGGCGCGATGTCGCCTGCGCGTCGGCCGCGTCCCAGCCTTCACTCGGCCCGCGCGGCGTAGGCTGGGATCGTGCCAGCAGTCAATCTCGGGATGCCCCGCGTGCCGGAGACCCTCGCCCCGCGTCGCAAGAGTCGTCAGATCAAGGTCGGGAAGGTCCTCGTCGGCGGTGATGCGCCCGTCAGCGTGCAGTCGATGACGACCACGCCCACGACAGACATCAACGCGACCCTTCAGCAGATCGCCGAGCTCACGGCGTCCGGGTGCGAGATCGTGCGCGTCGCGGTGCCGTCGCAGGACGACGCCGACGTGCTCCACATCATCGCCAAGAAGAGCCAGATCCCGGTGATCGCCGACATCCACTTCCAGCCGAAGTACGTGTTCCAGGCGATCGATGCGGGGTGCGCGGCGGTGCGCGTGAACCCGGGCAACATCCGCAAGTTCGACGACCAGGTCGGGGCCATCGCCGCTGCCGCCCAGGCGGCGGGAGTGTCTCTCCGCATCGGCGTCAACGCGGGCTCCCTCGACCGCAGGCTGCTCGAGAAGTACGGCAAGGCGACGCCGGAGGCGCTCGTCGAGAGCGCCGTGTGGGAGGCGTCGCTGTTCGAGGAGCACGACTTCCACGACTTCAAGATCTCGGTCAAGCACAACGACCCCGTCGTCATGGTGAAGGCCTACCGGCTCCTCGCCGAGCGGGGCGACTGGCCTCTCCACCTCGGTGTCACCGAGGCCGGACCCGCTTTCCAGGGGACGATCAAGTCCGCCACTGCCTTCGGCATCCTGCTGGGTGAGGGCATCGGCGACACGATCCGCGTCTCGCTCTCCGCACCGCCGGCCGAAGAGGTCAAGGTGGGGCATCAGATCCTGCAGTCGCTCAATCTCCGCGAGCGCAAGCTGGAGATCGTGTCGTGCCCTTCGTGCGGACGCGCGCAGGTCGATGTCTACACACTCGCCAACGACGTGACCGAGGGCCTCAAAGACATGACGGTGCCGTTGCGCGTCGCGGTCATGGGCTGTGTCGTGAACGGTCCGGGTGAAGCGCGCGAGGCCGATCTGGGTGTCGCGAGCGGCAACGGCAAGGGTCAGATCTTCGTCAAGGGCGAGGTCATCAAGACGGTGCCGGAGGCGGAGATCGTCGCGACCCTCATCGAGGAGGCGAACCGCATCGCCGCCGAGATGGGACCCGACGCTCCGCTGGGAACCGCGCAGGTCGTCACCGCCTGAGGCGCCCCCGCAGAAGTCGGGGACTCGTCGGCAGGCGCCGTTCGCGGCGCCGGCGCGCACCGTCCGTCAGTGGGCGCCGACAGCCTGTGATGCGGTTTCTCTCGCGCTCGGCACCCACGCCGCGGCAGCGGGCGCCGTATCGAGCGCCTGTGCGAGGTCGGCGATGAGGTCGTCCGTGTGCTCGAGCCCGATCGAGAGGCGCAGGATGTCCGCTCCGGGGCGAGCCTCGGGTGCGACCGGACGATGGGTGAGCGCGGCAGGATGCTGGATGAGCGAGTCGACACCGCCGAGAGACACCGCGTGGGTGAGCAGGTGCGTCGCGCCGGCGACATGTGCCGCGGCCTCGAACCCCCCGCGCAGCCGGATCGACAGCATCGCGCCGCCGCCGCGCATCTGTGAGCCGATGAGCCGGTCGCCGGTGAGCCCCGGGTAGAACACCTCGGCGACCTGCGGCTGGTCGCCGAGCCACCGCGCGATGCGCTCGGCGGCCGCCTGCTGGGCGCGCATCCGCAGCGGCAGGGTGGGGAGTCCTCGGTGGAGGAGGTAGGCGGCGAGCGGATGCAGGATGGCGCCGGTGATCGCCCGCACCGGACGCAGCGCCTCGGCGGTGGCCTCGCTGCAGGCGATCACCCCTCCGATCACGTCGCCGTGTCCGCCCAGGTACTTCGTGGCGCTGTGCAGCGACATCGCGGCGCCGTGGGCGAGCGGGTTCTGGAGCACGGGGGTGGCGAACGTGTTGTCGACGAGCACCGGCACGTCTCCTGCCTGGGCGACGACCCGTTCGATGTCGACGAGTTCCAGGGTCGGGTTCGCCGGCGTCTCGACGATGACGAGGCCGGTGTCGGGCCGCACGTGGGCGCCCACATGGTCTGCGTCGCAGTACGACACGTCCGTGCCGAGGAGGCCCGTCGCGAGGAGGTGATCGGTGCCGCCGTAAAGCGGGCGCACGGCGACGACGTGCGGCTTTCCTTTCGACGTCGTGTGGGCGAGCAGCGCAGCGGTGACCGCCGCCATGCCGGAGGAGAACGCGACGGCCGCTTCCGCTCCCTCGAGCAGCGCGAGGCCCTCCTCGAAGCGGGCCACCGTCGGGTTCCACAGTCGCGCGTACACGTGACTGCCTCCCTCGAACGGGCGTCCTCCGGTGGCGAGCGCTTCGTAGGAGTCGCCGCCGACCTCCACGTTCGGAAGCGGGTACGTCGAAGAGAGATCGAGGGGAAGGGCGTGCACTCCGAGACCGTCGAGATCGTCACGGCCTCCGTGTACGGCGAGGGTGTCGGGGTGGGTCGGGACGCCGGGCTTCGATGCTCGTTCCATGAGGGCAAGGGTTGCGCAGAACCACCAGAGAAGTCGAGATCGTTTGCATCGTTTGCCCGGGAAGAGCATGATGATTGTGTTTCCTGCAGACCCGGCGCAATGAGAGGGGCACCCGTTGTCCGATCCGCAAGCCGGCGCTTCCGCTCTCGATGAGCTTGACCTTCGCCTGCTGGCGGCGCTGGTCGCCAGCCCCGGTCGCTCCAACAAGGCGCTTGCGGCAGACCTCGGCATCGCCGAGTCGACGTGTGCCTATCGCGTTCGTGCGTTGCGGTCACGGGGAGTCATCGCGGGAGTGCGCGTCGTGCTCGACGCCACCGCGCTCGGTCTCCCGCTTCAAGGCGTGATCAGGGTGCGTCTCGGTCGGCACACGAGAGAAGGGGTCGGCCGGCTGTTCGACGCCCTCGTGCGCACGCCGGGCGTCATCGAGGTGTTCCACGTCGCAGGAGAGGACGACTTCCTCGTGCATGTGGCCGTGGAGGATGCGGCTGCCCTGCGCGACATCGTCCTGCAGCACATCACAGTGCACGAAACGGTGCGCACCACCGAGACCCACCTGGTGTTCGAGCGGCGGGAGGGCATCGGTCCGCTCGCCCGCGTCGCATCCGGAAGCTGAGCCGCGCAGAGCGCTTCAATCGGGGATCACTGGAGGCAGAACTCGTTCCCCTCCGGGTCGCGCAGCTGGTAGTAGTGCTCCGGCCACGGTCCCCACTGCTGGTCGATCAGCCGGACCACCGACGCGCCGAGCGCGACGATCCGGTCTTTCTCCGCCTCGAGCCGCGCACGCGGGTCGTCGGCGCCGGCCGTCACGGTGACGTCGAGGTGCACCCGGTTGCGGCCTTCTTTGGGGCCGTCGGCGTGATGGAAGAAGAAGCGAGGCCCGACGCCGCGCGGGTCTTCGGCGAGGCCTCGCGAGGAGAGATCGGCGTCGGTGAGCCCGGCGCCCTTCAGCTGCGCCGTGAGCTCCTCGCCCCACTCCTGCGGGGGATAGCCGAAGACTCCCGACCAGAATCGCGCGAGACGGGGCGGGTCGTCGGCGTAGAACGTGATGTTGCCGAGGCTGACCTTCGGCGGCTCACGGCCCGCATCGGATCGGGCGTCGTCGTTCACGGTGTGATCGGTCATGGTGTCCTCCGGTCTGGCTTCGACGGCACGTTACGCCGGGCCTGCGACACGCGACAGCCCCGCGCGGATCCGGCCGCACCGGCTGGGGTCGAGGTCACGCTCCGAGGCCATATACCGCAAGACGCATGGGCGAGACGGAATCGTGACACCGCCGGAAAGGCGCCCGTGAGAGCATGTCGACATGCCTCGATTGCGCCGCGTGCTCCCTCTCGTCGTCCTTATCGCCGTCGCTGCGGTGGCGACCGGCTGTGCCAGCACGAGCGCCGCTCCGGCGCCCACCGCGACCCCGACGCCGTCGCAGACGCCGACTCCCACCGAGACCGCCCCGGCATCCGTGTCGACGCCGACGCTTCCTCTCGACGGCGAATGCGCCGACATGCTCACCTCGGCGCAGCTCGACGATCTGCTGGGCGAGGGATGGGCGACGGAAGAGGAGAAGTTCGCAGAGTGGGGCACCGTGCGGTCAGGGGCTGCCCTCGACGCCTTCGCCACGATCGGCGGGCTCGAGTGTCGCTGGTTCGCCGACGATGATGCCCCGCGCGGAATCCAGTCGCTCACCCTCTCGGTCGCCCCGGTCGACAGCATCCCGGCCGCCTTCACCACCGACTACTCCGCAGCGCGATGCGACCCGTCGTACGATGCGTCGCTGTGCCGCCTCGTGCGCGTCGACGGTGACGCCTGGCTCATGGCGCGCGTCGGGGAGTTCGTCAGCGAGCCGCCCGTCGAGCTCCTCGAAAGCGCGCTCGACGCGGTCTCCTCGGGCCTGCCGGAGCCGCTGGGTGCCGAGGCGGTGACGCCCGACGGGTGGTGGCCGATCTCGTCGTGCGAAGACCTGGGTGAGAAGATGCGCCTCGAGGATCTGATCGGCGAGGAGTACAACACCGGGTTCTGGGAAGGCTCGGAGCAGCCGGAGATGGCCGCCCTGCGCCTGGCCGGCGCGGCGATCGAGTGCGAATGGTCGACCGGTGACGGGCGCCTCGCGCCGGACGGCGAGTTCTACGTTCCCGGCCTGCATGTCGCCAACGGGAGTCACTGGCAGTGGAGCGATATCGTCGCCCTCGACGGCAGCGAGCAGATCTCGGTCGCCGGCGCCGAGGGAGCCGTGCTCTTCTCGAAGGAGGCCGGCGCTTCCGCCGATCTGCTGTTCGCGACCGACGGCGTGAACGTGATCGGGGTCAACGGCGGCGGGCGCGAGTTCCTGACGTCGTTCGCTGAGCGTGCGCTCGCCGCGTGGGGATGATCGTCGTCCGGCGGTGAGTCCGGGCCGGTACCGGCCCCCCAGTCGCTCCGCTGCCCTGTCAGCTCCAGAGCGCGTGGTACGCGTTGATCGCGGGCTGACCGCCCAGGTGCGCGTAGAGCACGGTGGAGTCCTTCGCGATGTCAGCCGAGCGCACGAGATCGATCAGGCCCGCGAGCGATTTCCCCTCGTAGACCGGATCGGTGATCATCGCCTCGAGTTGTGCGCCGAGCGCCATGGCATCCATCGTCGATTCGACGGGTACGCCGTACAGCTCGCCCGCCCAGCCCTCGAGCACCTGGATCTCGTCGTCGCGGAGGTCACGGCCGAGCTCGATCAGCTCCGCCGTGCGGCGGGCGATGCGCGCGACCTGGTCGCGGGTCTTGTCGATCGTCGCCGACGCGTCGATGCCGATGATGCGACGGCGGATGCCGGTGAGCTCTTCGAGGGCGGCGAAGCCGGCGATCATGCCGGCGTGAGTGGAACCGGTGACCGTGCACACGATGATCGTGTCGAAGAAGACGCCGTGCTGCTTCTCCTGCTCGGCGACCTCGAATGCCCAGTTCGCGAAGCCGAGTCCGCCGAGGGGGTGCTCCGACGCGCCGGCGGGAATGGGGTAGGGGATGCCGCCGGCGGCTTCGACCTCGGCGAGCGCCTGCTTCCACGAGTCGCGGATGCCGATGTCGAAGCCGGCGTCGTCGAGGCGGCTGTCGGCGCCCATCATGCGCGAGAGGAGGATGTTGCCGACCTTGTCGTTGGTGGGGTCGTCCCACGGGACCCACTTCTCCTGCACGAGGCGCGCCTTGAGCCCCAGGTGGGCGGCGACGGCGGCGACCTGTCGCGTGTGGTTGGACTGATAGCCGCCGATCGAGACGAGCGTGTCGGCACCCGAGGCCAGGATGTCGGGCACGATGTATTCCAGTTTGCGCACCTTGTTGCCCCCGTAGGCCAACCCGCTGGAGACGTCTTCGCGCTTCGCCCAGATCTGGGCTCCGCCCAGGTGCTGCGTGAGGCGCCGTAGATGCTGCAGCGGGCTCGGCCCGAACGTGAGCGGGTAGCGGGGGAACTCGGCGAGCTTCATGCGGGGATCCTTCGGGGCTGCGGGGTGACGGGACGCGTGCTCAGGGTTTGTCGGTATCTCAGGGTGTGTCGACGGTGAGGGTCTGCCACGTCTGCTCGGCCACGCGGGCCGCACCGTCCGCGTCGCCGGCGGCGAGCAGGTCGATCAGTCGTTCGTGTCGCGCGATCGACTCCTCGCCCTCGCTGGAGGCGAAGCGCAGCCTCTCCGCGCGGCGCAGGACCGGCTCGTACTGTGCGATGACCGACCGCACGGCACGGTTGCCCGACTTGTCGACCGCGATCGCATGGAACTGCTCGTCGGCCTGCAGCGCGGCCTCCACTTCGCCGCGGCGCTGGGCGTCGGCGAACGCGGCGTTGGCGGCGCGCATGCGCGCGATGTCGTCGGCGTCCAGCCGGTCTGCGGCATCCCGCACGGCGAGGGCGTGCATCGCGGCGACGACGGCCTGCGCGTCGCGGATGCCGTCGAGCTCGAGCGGCGCGACGACGGTGGATCGCCCAGGGGTGGCCCGGACGAGTCCGGCGCGCGACAGTTCGAGCAGCGCCTCCCGCACGGGCGTCCGACTCACACCCAGCCAGGCGGCGAGCTCGGTGTCGCGCAGCTGCTCGTCGGGCGCGAGCGTGCCGTCGACGATCGCATCCCGAAGTCGCGTGTACACGCCGTCGCGAAGCAGCGGTCGCGCGGGGAGGTGTTGAGAGGGCACGGGCACGATATGCAATATACCGCGCCAATCGCGGTGATCCGGCACGCCACGGGAGAGGGAGGACGAGGACGCCTCAGTGCAACGTGCCACCGGCGACGACGCGCGTGCTCGGCGGGTCGATCGCGGTGTCGAGTGCGATGCGCAGTGCCGAGACGATGTCATCGAGCGGGAGCGAGGGCTGGCCCGCAGGCTCCGTCCCGCGTGCCCACGGCACGTGGATGAACCCGGCGAGCGCGCCCGCAGGTGCGGCGTCGAGTGCCGCATAGAAGACGTGATTGCACACGAACGTTCCCGCGCTGTGCGAGACCTCCGCCTCGATGCCCGCGTCGGCGATCGCCGCGGCTATCGCCTTGACCGGGACAGTGGCGAAGGCGGCGGCGGGGGCGCCCGGGATACAGGGTTCGTCGATCGGCTGAACCCCGTCGTTGTCGGCGATCCGCGCGTCGGCGAGGTTCACCGCGATCCGTTCGACACCGATCGCCGAGCGTCCGCCGGCCAGGCCCGTCGCGAGCACGATGTCGGGTCGGTGCTGGTCGATCAGCGTGCGCAGCGCGCGAGCGGACGCGGCGAAGGAGACGGGGAGCACCTCCGCGATGAGGTGGTCGGGCCGGTCCCACTGCTCGGCCACCCGTCGCACCGCATCGCCGCTCGGGTTGACGGCATCGCCTCCGAACGGCACGAATCCGGTGAGCAGCACGGTGGTCATGAGGGCTCGCTCTCCGCCGTCACGGCGACGGGCGCGAAGCCCATCGTGCCGGTGGCGACATCGGCGCTCACAAGTCGGAGGCGCACGCGGGCGCCCGGGTCGGCGACGAGGTCGGCCACCTTGGCATCGACGGGTGGCTGCTGGAGTTGCACGCGCGCCCCGGCGCCGCGCATCGCCAGCACGGTCGCGGTGAACTCCTCACCCTCGCGACCGTGCAGGACGGCGGCCTCGATGCGATCGACGGCGCCTGCGGTCAGCTGCGACGCCTTCTGACTGCTCCGGCTCATGAGTTCGGGGAGATCCGGGAGGCTGTCCCGCGCCCACGGCGGCACGTCCTCGCCGGTCGACAGCGCGTGGCAGATCACGAGCACCCAGCGGTCGACGAGCCGTCGCAGAGGTGCTGTGGCGTGCGCGTAGGGCGCGCCGATCGCCGACTGCATGGTCTCATCGGGGAGTTGGCCGTCGAAGGCGACGTAGCCCGCACCGCGGAACAGCCCCGCCGCATACTCCTTCACCGCTTGCGCGGCGGGGGTGCGGCCGAGTGAGCGCAGATAGTCGCCGTAGGGGGTGTCGAAGCGCCACGGGATGCCGAGCGCGATGGTCTGACTTCGGAAGTCCGCGACGTCATCAGGGTGTGCCGCCGGCATCGTGCGGAGGATGCCGATCCCTCCCGCCACCATGATCTCGGCGGCCGCCATCCCTGTCATGAGGGAGACGTGGGCGTTCCAGTCCTCGAGCGGCACGCCCTCGCTGCGCTCCAGGCGGTACCCATCGCCTTCTGCGATGACGCGCGTCTCCGGGAGGTTCAGACTCGCACCGCCGCGTTCGCGCTCACGCTCGGCGCGGGCCCGCCCGAACCACGGCATCGCGGCCAGCGTCGGGGGAGCCGTGCCGGCGTCGATCGCCCGTTGGGCCTCGCCGTAGCTCCATCGACGGCGTGACCTCACGACAGCGCGCGTGAGGGTGGTCACGCGGGGGCGTGCGCCGTCATCGAGGTCGAAGCGCCACACGAAAGCGCGGCGGTCCTGCTCGGGCAGGAGCGAGGCGGCATCTTCGCTGAGCACGGGCGGATGCAGGGGGACGCGGCAATCGGGTGCGTACATCGTCTGACCGCGGCGGCGTGCCTCGGCATCCACCGCGCCGCCGGGCGCGACGTAGGCGGGCACGTCGGCGATCGCGTAGTGGAGCACAGCGCCCGAGGCGGTCCGCTCCAGATGGAGCGCCTGGTCGAGGTCTGTCGAGCCCGCCGGATCGATCGTGAGGAATTCGATGTCGCGGAGGTCGGACAGCCCCGCAGCAGCCGGGTCGACGGTCACCTCGCGCGCGGCGCGCTGAGCCTCCTCGGTCGCGTCGGCGGGGAAGGCCGCGGGAAGGTCGAGGCTGCGACGCAAGGAAGTCAGTGAGGTGGCGAGCTCGTCGCGCACCTCCGTGGGGACGAGGCGGGATCGGCGTGCGGGCACGCGGCCAGTGTAGGTCGGCAGAGCGCGCCGGGGGAGGAACGGGCGCGCGACTAAGCTTGACGCTCGTGGTCACACGTCTGTCGAACTTCTTCCTCCGCACGCTCCGCGAAGACCCGTCGGATGCCGAGGTCACGAGCCATCGTCTGCTCGTGCGCGCCGGCTACATCCGCCGTGCCGCCCCCGGCATCTTCACGTGGCTGCCTCTGGGCCTGCGGGTGAAGGCGAAGATCGAGGGCATCATCCGCGAGGAGATGAGCAACGCCGGCGCCTTCGAGGTGCACTTCCCCGCGCTGCTGCCGCGTGACCCGTACGAGGCGTCGGGACGCTGGACGTCGTACGGCGACGGCATCTTCCGTCTCCAAGACCGCAAGGGCGCCGACTACCTGCTCGCGCCCACGCACGAGGAGATGTTCACGCTCCTGGTGAAAGACCTGTACTCCTCGTACAAGGATCTGCCGCTGACGATCTACCAGATCCAGGACAAGTACCGCGACGAGGCGCGTCCGCGCGCGGGCCTTCTGCGCGGCCGCGAGTTCACGATGAAAGACGCGTACTCCTTCGACTACACCGACGAGGGCCAGGACATCTCGTACCAGTCGCAGCGCGACGCGTACGAGCGGATCTTCCAGCGGCTCGGGCTCGAGTACGTCATCGTCGCCGCCGACAACGGCCTCATGGGCGGTGCCCGCTCGGAGGAGTTCCTTCACCCCACCGCCGTGGGGGAGGACACCTTCGTGCGCTCCGCGGGCGGCTACGCCGCCAACGTCGAGGCGTTCACGACGATCGCGCCCGAGCCTCTTCCGTTCGATGACGCCCCGGCCCCGGTCGTCTTCGACTCTCCCGACACGCCCACGATCGAGACGCTCGTCGCGCACTCCCGCGCGGTGCTCGACCGCGAGGTGACCGCCGCCGACACGCTCAAGAACGTCGTGCTGGCCCTCACCCACCCCGACGGGACGCGCGAGCTGGTCATCGTCGGCATCCCGGGCGACCGCGACGTCGACGACAAGCGCGCCGAGGTCGCCTTCGCCCCGGCCGAGGTATCGCCCGCCACACCCGAGGACTTCGAGCGGCACCCGCTCCTCGTGAAGGGCTACATCGGTCCCTGGTCGGAGACGGGGGCGGTGCTCGGCGAGGAGTCGGCGACCGGCATCCGGTATCTCCTCGACCCGCGCGTGGTCGACGGCACGCGCTGGATCACGGGGGCCAACATCGACCAGAAGCACGTGCACTCGCTCGTGGCCGGTCGCGACTTCTTCGGCGACGGCTTCGTCGAGGTCGCGAACGTGCGCGAAGGCGACCCGGCCCCCGACGGCTCCGGCCCGGTGGAGCTCGCCCGCGGCATGGAGATCGGCCACGTCTTCCAGCTCGGTCGCTTCTTCGCCGAGACGCTCGGTCTGAAGGTGCTCGACGAGAACGGCAAGCAGGTCACCGTCACGATGGGCTCGTACGGCATCGGCGTCACCCGCATCCTCGCGATCCTGGCCGAGCTGAACAACGACGAGAAGGGCCTCGTCTGGCCCGCCTCGGTCGCCCCCTTCGATGTGCAGGTGGTGGCCACGGGCAAGGATGCCGTCGCATTCGACCTCGCCGCCTCGGTGTCGGAGTCGCTCGAATCCGCAGGACTCGACGTGCTCTACGACGACCGTCCCAAGGTCTCGCCGGGCGTTAAGTTCGCCGACGCCGAGCTCGTGGGGGTGCCGCGCATCCTCATCGTCGGTCGCGGCGCGGCAGACGGCCAGGTCGAGCTCTGGGACCGCCGCACCGGCGACCGCGAGGTGGTCGCGGTCGCCGAGGCCGTCTCACGACTGACCGCGCGCTGACCCTGGGGCCGGGGTACGTGCCGGCGATGTGATTCGTCAGCGGCTCACCGTGCCGTGGCGCATCGTCGCGTCGGGGGTGTCGCGCGTCACGAGCGCCTTCAGCATCCCCGCCGCCATGACGAGCTTGCCGTGGGCAGGCTCCCAGAACTCCGCCTCGCGGATCGATACGCGCAGCAGTGCGATGTCGGGTGTGTCGAGGCCGTCTTCGAACCAGATGTCGAGCGAGGGCGTGTACAGGCTCTCCATGCGCGCCCGATCGTGCACGACGCGTGCGACGCCGGCGATCGAGACGAAACGCATGCCCTTCGCGTCGATGTAGGACAGTCCGACGTCGCGGTCCGCCTCCACCTCGTCGACCTTCTTGGACCGGTCGGAGGTGAAGAACCAGATGTCGCCCTGCGCGTCGACGTCGCGGGTGCTCATGGGGCGGCTGACGAGGTTCCCGTTCTCGTCGGTCGTGGTGAGCATCGTGAAGTCGATGTCGAGGGCGAGCTCCTTCAAGCGGGCGAGCGCGTCGGCTCCCGTCAGCTCGGGCTGGTCGGCGTTGCGTGCCTGGTCTGAGTCGTGTGCCTGGTCCGGGGTGTGGGCGTCGCCGCGGGCGGCGGAGGTGTCGTCGGTCATGAGGCGACGCTTCCACCGCGCGGCGCGCCGGCCAAGGGCCTTGACAGCTCGTCTGCGCCGCTCGTCGGAGGGCGTGGCAGGCTGGGGGCATGACGGATCGAACAGTTCCGCCGGAGGTCACCTCCGACATCCGCGCCCTCGTCGCCGACGCCGGCATCACCGATGACGTCGAGCTGATATCGCGCATCCTCATCACCGGAGTCGGGTTGGGCCTCGACGAGACGAGCCGGCTCGACCTGAAGATCACGTCGGCGGCGCTGTCGGAGATGCGTGCCGCCTTCCGTCTCTTCGCTCCCTATCGGGGCGTTCCGAAGGTGACGGTGTTCGGATCTGCCCGCACGCGCCACGACGACCCGCTCTACCGCGCCACCGTCGAGCTCGCACGCGAGCTGGCGGCGCGGGGATGGATGGTGGTCACAGGGGCGGGCCCGGGCATCATGCAGGCCGCCGCGGAGGGGGCGGGGCCGGAGAACTCGCTCGGCGTCTCCATCCGCCTTCCGTTCGAGGAGAAGCCCAACGCGATCATCGCCGCCCATACGAACAACGTGGCGATGAAGTACTTCTTCACGCGCAAGCTCATGCTCGTGAAGGAGTCGAGCGGCTTCGTCTGCATGCCCGGCGGTTTCGGCACCCTCGACGAGATGTTCGAGCTGCTCACCCTGCAGCAGACGGGCAAGGCGGAGCCGACGCCGATCGTGCTGCTCGATGCGCCGGGGGGCCGCTTCTGGGACGGACTGCGGGAGTTCGCCGACCGCCACCTCATTCCCACCGGCGTGATCTCGCCCGACGATCTCGACCGTGTGCTCTTCACCGACTCCGTGGAGGCTGCCGCCGAGGAGATCACCGGGTTCTGGCGCAACTACGACTCGCTGCGGTGGGTGCGTGACCGCCTCGTGCTGCGCCTTCGGGCCGAGCCCACCGATGCCGAGATCGCATCGCTCAACGAGCGGTTCTCGGCGCTGCTCGCGGAGGGCCGCATCGAGCGGTCAGGGCCCCGACGCGCCGAGATCGACGACGACGACCGCCTCGATCTGCCGCGCCTCATCATGACGCTCGATCAGTTCCAGGTCGGTCGGCTGTTCCAGATCATCCGCGCGGTGAACGAGTTCGCCTCCGCTCCGCCCGCCGCCCCGCCTCGACAGCCCCGGAGCTGACACCGGACGGCGCCGCCGTCACAGCCGTGCGTAATCGGCGCGGAAGAACGTGAAGACGGCGTAGGCGACGAGCCCCGTGCCGACGATCCCCACGAGGAACGGACCGCCCCACACCTCGAGGAGGGCGTCGATCGCACCGTCGAGCCCACCGGCTGTGCCGGGGTCGACTTTCACGGCGGCGACGACGAGGAGCACGCCGACCACGAGCAGGGCGATGCCCTTGGCGATGAATCCGACGACGCCGAGCGTCGTGACGACCGTTCCGAGCCGCCCTTCGGGGAGATCGACCTTCTTGCGGAACGACCGGAGCACCCCCATCACGATGAAGGAGATGCCGCCGATTCCCACACCGATCCCGACGAGTCCGAGAAGCCACGGCCCGCCCGGTACGTTGAGCACGCCGCGGCTGGCCTCCTCCGCGGTGCGCTCGGCGTTCGGGCGGGCGCCCAGCGCCACGGCGCCCGCGATGAACCCGAGCGCCAGGAACACGACAGCCTGTCCCCATTCGCCGATGCGCACGCCCCACTTCTTGACGTCGGAGGCCCGGCTGGCGATGACCCCGTTCGCCGCATGCCACACGCCCAGCGCGGCCAGCAGCGCGGCGAGCAGCCAGAGAGCCAGGAAGCCGAGCGGTGCGGCGCCGATGGCCTTGAACGCGCCGGCCTGGTCGCCCTCGCCCCGGCCGCCGAAGGCGATCGCGAGCACGATGATGCCGATGAGCAGGTGCACGACGGCGTTAGCCGCGTAGCCGCCCCGGGCGAGCAGGCGCAGGGCGGGGGAGGAGCGCGCTTCCCGCGCGGCGCGCTTGGCGGTCTTCCCGCCTGTCACGACGCGACCTCGCGGCCGGAGGGGCCGTCGTCTCGCCGCGCGCCGGCGCCCGTCGTGCGCGACCGTGCAGAGCGGCGCCGGTGGGTCATGCCCCCACGCTATCGACGCCGGGGCGGCGGTGTCACGCCGGCATCCGGGCCCGCGCAGCGCTCATCCGCATCAGGTAACGTTGTCTGGATGCCGCAGCGGTGACGCTCCGGCGAAAGAGTTGAATAGGGAGGCACCTGTGGACATCGATCTGGGACTTCTGCGCACGGTCGAGCGGGAGAAGGAGATCCCCTTCGACGAGCTCGTGCGCATCATCGAGCAGGCCATCCTCACCGCCTACGCCAAGCACACCTCTCCGACCGGCGAACTGCCCCAGGGGGCCCGCGCAGAACTCGACCGCAAGACCGGTCATGTCGCGGTGTACATCCCGCTCCTCGACGAGGAGGGCGCCGTCATCGGCGAGGAGGAGTCGACGCCGGAGGACTTCGGCCGCATCGCCGCATTCGCCGCCAAGCAGGTCATCAGCCAGCGGCTGCGCGACATCGCCGACGACGCCATCCTGGGCGAGTTCCGCGGCAAGGAGGGCGACATCGTCGCCGGCGTCATCCAGCAGGGGCCGAACCCGCGCATGGTGCACGTCGACCTGGGCACGATCGAGGCGATCCTCCCGCCCGAGGAGCAGGTGCCCGGCGAGGACTACACGCACGGCTCTCGGCTGCGCGTCTACGTGACATCGGTGGCCAAGGGTGCCAAGGGACCCTCGATCACCGTCTCGCGCACCCACCCGGGCCTCGTGCGCAAGCTCTTCGCACTCGAGGTGCCGGAGATCGCATCGGGCCTCGTCGAGATCGTCTCGCTCGCCCGCGAGGCAGGCCATCGCACGAAGATCGCCGTGAAGGCCAACGACCCCGCCATCAACGCGAAGGGCGCCTGCATCGGAGAGCTCGGCCGGCGCGTGCGCGCCGTCACCGAAGAGCTCGGCGGCGAGAAGATCGACATCGTCGACTACGACCCCGAACTCGCCCGGTTCGTCGCCAACGCGCTGTCGCCGGCCAAGGTGACGTCGAGCTTCATCCTCGACGCCTCGACCAAGGCCGTGCGGGCGCTCGTCCCCGACTATCAGCTGTCGCTCGCGATCGGCAAGGAAGGGCAGAACGCGCGCCTGGCCGCCAAGCTCACCGGCGCGAAGATCGACATCCAGCCGGACAGCATCCTCGAGTCGTGACGATCGGCGTCCCGCCCGAAGGGGGTAGGATGGAACCTGTCCGAACGTGTGTGGGATGCCGCGCACGCGCCCCGCGCTCCTCTCTTCTGAGGGTCGTCGAGAGGAACGGCGAGCTCGTCGCAGACGAGAAGGCCGTTCTGACCGGTCGGGGAGCGTGGGTGCATGACACGGACGAGTGCGTCCAGAACGCGCTCAGACGTCGCGCATTCGGACGAGCATTGCGTGTGTCAGGCCCGCTTGACACGCAGACCTTTCAAATCACCCACCAGCGGAATGGCTGAACGGCTATGGACACAAAGTGAACGGCTCGAAATGAGACCCGTCCGCGAATAACGGTCTGCCCTGTCCGGGGTAGGCCCCAGACAGGAGAATTGTGGCAAAACCACGCGTGCACGAGATCGCTTCCGAGCTCGGCGTCGACAGCAAAGTCGCCCTCGCGAAGCTGAAGGAACTCGGCGAATTCGTCAAGAGTCCTTCATCCACCATCGAGCCCCCGGTGGCTCGCAAGCTTCGGGCGGCGCTCGAGGCTGAAGCAGGCAGCAAGCCCGCCGATGCCAAGCCCGCCGCCAAGCCGGCCCCGGCCAAGCCCGCAGCGCCCGCCGCCAAGCCCGGCCCGGCTCGGCCCGCGGCTCCGG
>JAEYVZ010000066.1 GCA_023431405.1 Actinomycetes bacterium | reverse complement strand
CCCCCACCCCGACGCCGGCGCCGAGCCCGAGCGTCTCGCCGATGCCGAGCCCGATGCCGAGCCCGACACCGACCGGCTCGATGCCCGCAGGCACGCCCTCCCTCCTCTCCTACGACGTGCAGCCTGCTGACAGCGGCACGTGGGTCACGCTGATCCTGCAGGGCCAACCCGGCGCCTCGGCACGCGTGTTCTTCGAGGACGACGAGCGGGTGTTCGACACCGACTTCGATCGGGAAGGCCGCGCGGAGGTCGCCTTCCTCGCGGGGCCCGCGCAGAGCCTGATCGGACTCAGCATCCACGTGGCGTATCGCATGGGCGATCAGGTGAGCGACCAGCGCCTGACGGCGTTCCTCATCTGGGTCGCGACGTAGACTTGAGGCATGTCCGAACTGCCTCCTGTCCGCCCCGAGGCGCCCGCCGAACCGGCATCCGCCCCGCCCGCGGGAACGCGCCCTCCGCTGAGCGCGCTCGATCTCCTCGCCTTCGCGTGTGAGCTGTTCGGACTCGTCACGCTCGCCATCTGGGGCTTCACCGCGTGGCCGCTGCCGTGGAACATCGTCGCGGGCATCGGGGCCCCCGTGCTCGCTATGCTCGTGTGGGCCTTGTTCGTCTCGCCCCGCGCCGTCATCGCCGTGCACCCGTTCGTCCGCGGCTTCGTCGAACTGATCGTGTACGCCACCGCGACCCTCGCCTGGTGGAGCATGGGGCAGGCGTGGATCGGCCTCGTGTTCGGCGTGATCGCCGTCACAGTCGGACTGCTCGCCGGACGCCGCCGCCTCGCATGACCGCCAGCGCCGACGTCGTCACGCACCTGCGCGCACAGCTCGGCGACCGGGTCGACACGTCTGCTGAGACGCTGCGCACGGCTCGTGCCGACAAGTCGGGGCACGCAGCCGAAGGGGTGCCGCTCGCGGTCGTTCATGCCGAGACCGTCGCCGACGTCCAGACGGTGCTGCGCATCGCGACCGCCACCGCCACCCCCGTCGTCACGCGCGGCGCCGGCACGGGACTGGCCGGCGGCGCGAACGCCGGCGAGGGCCAGATCGTTCTGTCGACGCTGCGGATGAACCGCGTCCTCGAGGTGCGCCCCGACGACCTCCTTGCCGTGGTGGAGCCGGGCATCCTCAATGCGCGCCTCAACGACCTCCTGCGGGAGCACGGGCTGTGGTGGGCACCCGATCCGGCGAGCCGGGAGATCTCCACGGTCGGCGGGAACATCGCCACCGGCGCGGGCGGGCTCCTGTGCGCGAAGTACGGTGTCGTGCGCGATGCCGTCCTCGGTGTCGACCTCGTCCTCGCCGACGGCCGCCTCATGAAGCTCGGCCACCGGAGCGTGAAAGGCGTGACGGGCCTCGACCTCACCTCGCTCGTCATCGGCTCGGAGGGGACGCTCGGTGTCATCGTGGGCGCCACCCTCAAGCTGCGGCCCCTCACCGCCGGCGAGACCCGCACGCTCACGGCCGTGTTCCCCGATGTGCGCTCCGCTGCCGCGGCCGCCTCTGCGGTCACCGCGGCGGGCCTCCAGCCCTCGATCATGGAGCTCATGGACGCGCTCTCCCTGGCAGCCGTCCACCGGCTTCTCGACCTGCCGGCACCGCGGGAGCACGCCGCCCAGCTCACGATACAGACCGACGGTGTCGGGGCGGTCGCCGAAGCGGATGCCATCGCCGCCGTGCTCGCCGCAGCCGGCGGCGACGTGGCGCTGGCCGCAGACGAGCAAGAGGGCGAGCGGCTGTGGGCGATCCGCCGCTCGATGCACCCCGCGATGGAGAGCCTCGGCACGACGCTCATCGAAGACGTGTCGGTGCCGCGCAGCATGCTCCCCGCCATGTTCGACGAGATCGCGCGCATCGAACAGGCGTACGGCATCCGCATCCCGACCGTGTGCCACGCGGGCGACGGCAACCTCCACCCCAATTTCGTCTTCGACTCCGACCATGCCCCCGGAGAGCCCGTGGAGGTGCCCGAACACATCTGGGCCGCCGCCGACGACCTGTTCCGGGCCGCGCTGCGACTGGGCGGCACGCTCACCGGCGAGCACGGGATAGGAATGCTGAAGAGCCGGTGGCTCGCCGATGAGCTCGGCGACGATCAGTGGGAGCTGCAGCGGCAGATCGTGCGCGTGTTCGACCCGGCCGGCATCCTCAACCCCGGCAAGGTGTTCACCTCGTGAAGGGGCCGGCACCGATCCGGGTCAGCGCCGGAGTGCTTGTGGATGAGGCGGGCCGTGCGCTCGTCGTGCGCAAGCGCGGAGCGCGGGTCTTCCAGCAGCCGGGCGGCAAACCCGACCCGGGAGAGAGCGCCCTCGAGGCCCTGCTCCGCGAGGTCCGCGAAGAAGTGGGGGTGCGCCTCGATCCCGCCGCCGTGGAGCCGCTCGGCACGTTCGAGGACGCTGCCGCCAACGAGCCCGGCCATCGCGTCGTCGGCGATGCCTTCCGCGCGCGGGTCCGCCACGGCGATGTGCGGATCGGCGCCGAGATCGAGGAGGCCCGCTGGATCACGGCCGACGATGTGGATGCCACGCCCCTCGCGAACCTCAGCCGCAACCACCTCATCCGGCTCGCCTTCGACGGAACCTGGGCGGGCCGCGGTCAGGATGCCGGCGGGTAGACCTGCACCGGCGCGCGAAGACGCTCTTCGCCGTCCGCACGGATCGCGAGGATGATCCAGGAGCGATCCTCCGGCGCGTCGCCTACAGGCCCTGCCATGCCGGCTTGTTCGCGTAGGCGTACCGGTAGTAGTCGGCGTTCTCGAAGCGCGACGCCGCCGCCTCGTCGACGACGACGGTGACGTGCTCATGGAGCTGGATCGCCGAGCCCGGAAGCGACGATGTGACGGGACCCTCCACGGCAGCGGCGACGGCCTGCGCCTTGCCCTCGCCGAACGCGAGGAGGAACAGGTGCCGAGCCCGGAGGATCGTGCCGAGACCCTGCGTGATGCAGTGCACGGGCACGTCGTCGACCGAGTCGAAGAATCGGGCGTTGTCGATGCGCGTCTGCTCGATGAGCGTCTTGACGCGCGTGCGCGACGCGAACGAGGAGCCCGGCTCGTTGAAGCCGATGTGACCCGAGGTGCCGATGCCGAGGATCTGCACGTCGACGCCGCCGGCCGCCTCGATCGCGGCCTCGTAGTCGTCTCCGGCGTGCTCGATCGTCTCGAGCGCACCATTGGGCGTCTGGATGCGCGCGGGATCGAAACCGAGCGGCTCGACCACCTCACGCGTGATCACCGATCGGTAGCTCTCCGGGTGGGCCGGGTCGATGCCGACGTACTCGTCGAGCGCGAACCCGCGCACCTGGGAGACATCGACTCCCTCCAGACGCGGCCGGAGCGCCTCGTACACCGGCAGCGGGGTCGAGCCGGTCGCAAGCCCCAGCACCGTGTCGGGACGCGCGACGATCAGCCGCGCGATCTCGTCGGCGACGAGCGCGCCCGCCTCTGCTGCGGTGGGGACGATGACGACTTCAGCCATGGACGACTGCCTCCTGTTCCGTTGCCGCGGCGCCGACCAGGGCCGCGCCGAACGCCGCCGCAGGAGAGCCTGCGGGCAGAAGATCGACGCGCTCGGCCAGGCGCAACGATCGCAGGAAAGGCGACGCCGCAGCGCTGGATTCGAGCTCCGACACCACGTCGTCCAGCATACGGGCGCCGAGCCCGGTCACCCCGCCACCGAGGATCACGGAATCGACGTCGGCGGTGAGCAGCAGCACGCGGATCGCGGCCGCGACCCCGAACGCGAGGCCCGCCCGCAGGTCGCGTGCCCGCTCGTCACCGGCATCCGCCGCGTCGAAGACATCGCGCACGGGGAGCTCGCCCGGAAGGCCCCACCGCTGGGCGATCGACGCTCCCCCCGCGAAGACCTCGATGCAGCCGCGCTGGCCGCAGCGGCAAATCGGTCCACGCGGGTCGATCGAGATGTGCCCGACCTCCCCGGCTGTGCCGGTGCGACCACGCCACAGCGCCCCTCCCCGCACGAATCCGGCGGCGACGCCGGTGCCGAGGTTCAGATAGGCGAGCGAGCCACCCGCATCGGTCGCGCCGGCGACGGCACGGTGTGCGCCGCCGTGCGCGGGATGCAGCGTGTACGCGCCGAGCGCCGCCGCCTTCACGTCGTTCTCGGCACGCACCGGCGCCGCGAAGACGCCGTCCAGGGCGGCCGCCAGATCCAGGTCCTGGATGCCGAGGTTCACCGCGTGCGCGACGCGCGCACCCCCGGGAGCCACCTGGCCGGGCATCCCCACCCCCAAGGAAGCGACCTCCCCGCGGGTGAGGCCCGCCTGGGCGAGCAGGTCGTCGGCCGAGGCGATGACCGTCGCCACCACGGCTTCCGGCCCCCACCCCGTGGGGCGGCGCCCGCGCGCCACGATCTCACCCGAAGGCGCGACCATCACGGCGTCGGTCTTGGTTCCGCCGACGTCGAATCCCAGCCGCATGTCAGCCCTTCACCGCTCCGGAGACGAGCCCGCCGGTCATCCGCCCCTGAACGATGAGGAAGAAGATCATCACGGGGATCGCCATCATGGTCGACCCGGCCATCACGGCTCCCCAGTCCACCGAGCCCGCCACCGACGACGACTGGAAGGCGTTGAGCCACGTCGGCAGGGTCAGGTTGTACCCCTTCATCAGCAGCAGCGCCATCGTGAACTCGTTCCACGACTGGATGAAGGCGAAGATGCCGGTGGCCACCAGCCCGGGAGCAAGCAGGGGGAAGGTCACCTTCCAGAACGCCTGCGAACGCGTGCATCCGTCGATCATGGCCGCATCCTCGAGGTCTGCCGGCACCCCGGCGACGAAGCCGCGAAGAGTCCAGATCGTGAAGGGGATGACGGCGGCGGTGTACACGATGCCCAAGCCCAGCAGCGTGTTCATCAGCTGCCAGTCGTCGATCATCCCGTAGATGGTGAACATCATCGCCTCACCGGGGATCATCTGCACCACCAGGACCGAGACGATGAACCCACGGCGACCACGGAAGTGGAAGCGGGCGACGGCCACCGAGGCGAGGAAGGCGAACAGCAGCGTCACGACGAGGACGCCGGCGGTGACGGTGACCGAGGTGAGCAGCGCGTGCTGGAAATCGGTCTGCCCCGGCGCGGCCTCCCGGCGCCACGCGGTGAGGAAGTTGCCGAACGTCATGTCGAAGGGGAAGAGGCTCGGCTCCCGGCTGATGATCTTCGGGTTCGGCGTGAACGCGAGATTGACCATCCAGTACACCGGGAACACCGAGCACAGGAACACGATGAGGGCGGCGAGGTTCAGCGACGCGCGGGTCGCGATCCTGCGACCGGACGGACGTCGCGCCTCGAGCGAGCCGCGGCGGGGTGCGCGAGGCCGCGCGGCCGGGCCGAGCGCCTCGTCGACGCCGACCGTGCCGAGCTGGGTGGCCGGGGTGACCTGGGTGCTCACAGCTCCTCCTCCTTGAGCGTGGTGCGGACGTACCCCCAGGAGAGGCACAGAAGCAGGATGACCATGACGACACCGATCGCGGCGGTCGCGCCGAACTCGCCGACGCCCTGACGGAACAGGTAGGTTCCGAGCACGTTCGTGTCGGCGGCGATGCCGCCACGACTCTGGAGGGCGTAGACCTGTGTGAAGATCCGGAGGTTCCAGATGATCTGGAGCACGAGGACGACCGTGAGCACGCTCCTCAAGTACGGGAAGACCACGAGCCGGAACCTGTTCCACCCTGTCGCGCCGTCGAGCGCGGCGGCCTCCAGCACCTCGCCGGGCACCTGGCCGAGAGCCGCGAACGTCGTGAACGCCACGAAAGGCACGCCCTGCCAGACGACGATGATCGTCAGCACGAAGTAGAACGACAGCGGCTCGAGCAGCCACGGGTGGTTCGTCCAGTCGGTCGTGCCGGTGATCGTGTTGAGCAGCCAGTTGACGATGCCGTACTGGGAGTCGAAGATCCAGCCCCATACGACCGTGGCGGTCAGGGGCGGAAGCGCCCACGCGAGCAGCAGCCCCACCGACACGAGGATGCGCCACGGCTTGCTGAGGCGGGTCATGAGCACCGCCACCAGCACTCCCAGCCCGATGATGAGCGTCGTGAGCACGACCATCAGCGCAAGGCTCCGGGTCAGCACCGCCGGGAAGTCGGACTTCGTGAACAGGTCGATGTAGTTCTCGAACCCGACGAACTCCGGCAGCGTCCCCTGCACCTTGTCGCGCACCGTGTAGTCGGTGAACGACTGGATCACCATGAGCACGGCGGGGTAGCCCACCATGACGCCCAGGATGATCACCGACGGCGACAGCAGCGACCACGCACCGCGGGCATCGCGTCGACGGCGAGCGCGCTCACGCTGGGCGACCGTGCGAGCGAGGTTCGGGCGGGGCGAGGCTCCGGCATCCGTCGTCGACGAAGGGTCTTCGAGGGTCGATGCGGCCATCACTCGCCTCCTTTCTCGGAAGGGTGGGGACAGTGTGCGGAGGCGGAGGCCCCGGCATCGCCGGAGCCTCCGCCGCGCGGTGTCAGCCGTTGAGGATGGACTCGATCTGAGCGTCGAGCTCCGTCGCGATCTGCGTCACGTCGCCGCCCTGGGCGATCTTGACGAGGGCGTCGGGGATGAGCTGAGCCTTCTCGACCTCGGCCCAGTTCGGGCTCGCGGGCGTGCCCTTGGAGTTGGCGAGCGCCTTGGCCTGCGCCTGCGCCGAGTCGGTGTCGGGCAGGAACTGGGCCGCGGAAACGGTGGCCGGGACGAGGCCCTGCTCAGCCATGAGCTTCTGGTAGCCCTCGGAGAGCATGATCTTCATGGCCGCCTTGGCCTTGCCCTGGGCGTCGCTCTTGAACGGGATGGCGATGTTCGAGCCGCCCGCGAAGATGGGGGCCGTCTCACCGGCGGTCATCCCGGGAAGCGGGAAGGCGCCGAGATCCTTCGCGTAGGTGTCGGGGCAGCCCTGCGACACCTCCTCGCCTGCGGCTTCGTCGCCCCACGGCCACGCACCCGTCAGGTTGCCCTCGGCCCACGCCGGGCTCGAGAGGAAGCCGACCTCGCCCGCGCAGAAGGCGATGTTGCCGAGTCGCTCGTTGCCGTCGACCGGGGCGACCGACGCGTTCTCGTAGACGTCCTGCAGCATCTCCAGGCCGGCGATGCTCTCGGCGCTCGACAGCTGCGCGTCCCAGTTCTCGCCGTCCTGCACGGCGATCTCGCCGCCGTTGGCCCAGATGTAGGGAAGGGC
This sequence comes from Actinomycetes bacterium, assembly GCA_023431405.1. Taxonomy (GTDB): domain Bacteria; phylum Actinomycetota; class Actinomycetes; order Actinomycetales; family Microbacteriaceae; genus Microbacterium. Next base: position 1,155 of record JAEYVZ010000066.1, on the reverse strand, counting down.
GTTGTACCAGTCCTTGCCGGGGGCGAAGATGCCCGAGACGGTCGAGGTCTTCAGCTCCTTGCCCTTCTCGACGTACTCGGCGAGCGTGGCCGGCAGGGTGTCGCCGACGATCTGCGGGGTGTAGAAGACGACACGACCGCCCGCGTAGTACGGCGCCGCGTAGAAGGTGCCGTCGAGGGTGCCCGCGTCGACGAGGCCGCTCAACAGGTCATCGCCGCCGAGCTCGTCCTTGACGTCGCTCAGGTCGAGCAGCAGACCGGCGTCAGCGAAGCCGACCGCCTGCGTGTTGCCGAACTCCACGACGTCGGGGGCGTCGTTGGACGACAGCGCCGCCGTGTAGGTGTTGTTGGTGTCGTCCCACGTCTTCTCCTCGATCGTGAGCGTCCACCCCTCGTTCTCGTCTTCGAAGGTCTTCTTGAGGTACTGACGTGCCGTGTCGGGGGTGTCGGTGCCGACGAGCCAGACCGTGAGCTCGCCGGTCGCCGCATCGGTCTCCTCGGCCGCGGGGGCAGCGCCGCCCGCGCAGCCTGCGAGGACGACCGCCGAGGCGCCGAAAAGCGCCAGGGCTCCGAGCTTCCTGTTCATGTTGTCTTCCTTCTTCTCAGGTGGTTCTTGGTGGTTTCGATGAGGTGTTTCTCTGTGGTGCCGGAAGATCGGGCGATCTCCCGAGGAGGACGTCGACGACCCGTCCGGAGTCTGGGGTTCACGACACGCCGAGCTGCCCGGACAAGACCATGACCGCGGCTCCCCGCAGCACGATGTCCTCGCCCTCCGCGGTCATGCGCACGCGCACACCGTCGTGGAAGCGCGCCAGCGTGCGGGTGCGCAGGGTCTCGACGGTCGCCTCGGCCAAGGGGCCTTCGAGCAGCTCGGTGGGGCCCGCGAGCACGATCTCCGACAGGTCGAGCGCGCCCACGATGGGCGCCAGGGCGATGCCCAGACGCTCGCCGGCATCGCGCAGGGTGGCCGCGGCATCCGCGTTCTCCCCGGCGAGACGCTCCCGGAGGGCGGGCACCGACAGCCATGCCTCGAGGCACCCGACCTTGCCGCACACGCATGCCGGTCCCCCGTCGGTGCCGACCGTGACATGACCGATCTCACCGGCGGCGAACCGGCTGCCGCGCATGGGCTGCCCGCCCGCGAGCAGGCCGGAGC
>JAEYVZ010000059.1 GCA_023431405.1 Actinomycetes bacterium | reverse complement strand
CCGCTCAGGACCAGGCGCCCCGCGACCACCGTGCCGTCCTCCAGCGTGACCTCGCCGTCGGGGGACACGCTCGTCACCGTCGCCCCCGCCGGCAGTTCGGCTCCTGCCGCACGTGCGGCCCGTTCGAGGGCGCCGCTGACCTGTCCCATCCCGCCCACCGGCACGTCCCAGTCGCCCGTACCGCCGCCGATCACGTGGTACAGGAAGCAGCGGTTCTGGCGCAGCGACGGGTCATCCGCCCGTGCGAATGTGCCGATGAGGCCGTCGGTCAGCGCGATGCCGCGCGCGATGTCGCTGTCGAGGCTCTCCCGCAGCAGGTCACCCAGCGGCTCTTCGACGACCGAGTGCCAGAGCGCATCGTCTCCGAAGAGCTCCCGTGCCTCGGCCGCGCGTACGAGCGGCGAGGTGACCGTGGGAAACAGCCGGCTCGCCATCGGCAGCAGCCGGTCATAGAACGCTTCGAAGCGTTCCGCCTCCCGGGGGTCGCCGGTGGTGCGCGCGAAGCTCTGCGCGGTCGCGACGGCGTCGCCGTTGTCGACGAGGATGCCGCGCGTCGGGTCTGCGGGATCCGGCGTGTACGACGAATAGCGGCGACGGCGCAGGTCGAGTCGCAGGTCGAGGTCGTCGACGATCTGCGGCGGGAGCAGGCTGACGAGGTAGGAGTAGCGCGAGAGGCGGGCGTCGACACCCGGCCACGGGCGCTCCGATACGGCCGCACCACCGAAGTGGTCTTGGCGTTCGAGCACGACGACGCGGCGGTCGGCGCGGGCGAGGTAGGCGGCGGCGACGAGGGCGTTGTGGCCCCCGCCGACGATGACGACGTCATGGGCGGCGGTGCTCATACGTTCACGGTATCGGCGGCGATGGGCGCAGCGCCGCACCGGCGCCGATCGGCGTAGCGTGGAGGACATGTCTGCCGAATCTCCCGACACGACCCCTGACCTCGATGCCCTCACTGCCCTCGCTGTCGAGATCGCTCGCGAGGCGGGGGAGTTGGCACGGCGTCGACGGACGGAAGGTGTCACGGTCGCGGCGACGAAATCCGTCATCGCCGACGTCGTCACGGAGGCCGACCGCGAGGTCGAGCGACTCATCCGCGACCGGATCGAACAGGCGCGCCCGGACGACGGGTTCTTCGGTGAGGAGACCGGCGCCGAGCGAGGCACGAGCGGACTCACCTGGGTGGTCGACCCGATCGACGGCACCGTCAACTACCTGTACGGCATCCCTCACTATGCCGTCAGCATCGCCGTGGTCTCCGGGGAGCCCGTGCCTGCGCAGTGGCGGGCGCTCGTCGGGGTCGTCTTCAACCCCGCGAACGGGGAACTGTTCCACGCGACGCGCGGACGCGGCGCGTGGCTCGAGCAGACCCGGCTGTCGGTGTCGGAGCCGTCGGAGGCGGGAGCGCTCGTCGCCACAGGGTTCGGCTACGACCCCGCGACGCACGACGGTGACTTCGCCCGCCTGCGGAAGGTGATGCCGTTCGCCCGTGACATCCGACGGGCCGGTGCCGCATCGCTCGACCTCGCGTACGTGGCGGCCGGAAGACTTGACGGCTACTTCGAACGCGGCCTTCACCCCTGGGATCACGCGGCCGGCGGCCTCATGGTCACCGAGGCCGGGGGTGTGATCGGCGGCAGCCCCGACGGTGCACCGGGGCGTGAGATGACCGTCGCCGCTGGGAGCGCTCTCTTCGATCGCATCTCCGCCGCGGTATATCAGTAGTCGTCCATGGCTTTCTCAGGCCGAGGCAGGTAGTGTTTACCCGATCGTTACCTTCCTAAGCCCGAAGGCAGACGGTCACACGAAGCCCGAACGACCGGCGCGCCCGAAGCGCCACGACCCGAAAGCCCCCCGCTTGACCCCCGATCACACCACGACCGACGCTGCGCCCACGCGACGGTCACTCCGCAGCAGCGCGCCCGGCCAGCCGGCTGCGCTGACTCGTGCCGAGTGGCGACGCCTGCAGGCTGAGCGCCAGGCGGAGCAGGTCGCGGTCGAGGCGGATGCGGATGCGACGCAGGTCGCCGAGCTCGCGGTGGCACCTGTCGTCGCCGACACCCCACAGGCTGTCGAATCGGTGATCTCGATCGCCGAGACCGCTGTCGCCGAGGCGGCGGCAGCCGCAGCAGACCGACGCCGGGAACGCGCAGACGCGACGCCCGGCGTCTCGGCTTTGGAAGACACCGTCACCACCAACGCCGTCCCCCTTTCTTTTGTCGCCGCTGCCGCAGACCCGTGCACCGTCGACGAGTTCGAGCGTGCCGCGCGCGTGCTCGCGTTCACCGGCCAGACGCCGATCCAGGCAGACCCGGTGCCGTCGCTCGTGACCCCCACCGTCTCCCACGTCGGTCGCCGCACCCGCAAGGTGGCGTTCAAGCGGCTGGCCGCGGCATCCTTCTCGGTCGGTGCGATGGCCTTCGCCGGACTCCTGGCCGTCGGCACGACGATGCCCGCCACGGTCGCCGCGGCGTCGAACGTGACGGCCAGCCTCGGCACGGTCGCGCCGGCCCCCAAGGAGACCGAAGACATCCAGGCGTACGTGTCGTCGACCAATGGCGACTCCGACCTGAACCGCTCGCTCGACTACGACGTCGCGTCGATGGCCGACATCGCCGCAGACTCGGGTGTCACCCAGTTCGCAGGCACCTGGGTGAGTGACCCCACCGCCGAGATCCAGTGGCCGTTCCCCGTGGGCGTCCCGATCTCTGCCGCCTACGGCTCGCAGACCTACCTGTCGAAGTTCTCGTCGCCGCACCGCGGTGTCGACCTCACGCCCGGCACCGGGGCGGAGGTGCACGTCATCGCCGACGGCACCGTGCGTCTCTCCACCGAAGCCGGCGGCGACTACGGCGTGACCGTCGTCGTCGACCACGTGATCGACGGCAAGCTCGTCTCCACCCGGTACGCCCACATGCAGTACGGGTCGCTTCGCGTGTCGACGGGCCAGAAGGTGTCGGCGGGTGACGTGATCGGTCGCGTCGGGTCGACGGGCAAGGCCACCGGGCCGCACCTGCACTTCGAGGTTCTGCTCGACGGCACCACCCACGTCGACCCGATGGCGTGGATGGAGAACCACACCGAAGAGTGACCTTTGGTTCAAAGGGATGCCGACGCTCTGGTATTCTTTTCTGGTTGCCCGCGCGCGGGCAGCACGCCCCGATAGCTCAGTGGCAGAGCACTTCCATGGTAAGGAAGGGGTCGTCAGTTCAATCCTGACTCGGGGCTCGCAAGACACCTTCTGGTGGATCGCGGCAGGGTAGCTCAGTTGGTGAGAGCGCACGACTCATAATCGTGAGGTCGCGGGTTCAAGCCCCGCTCCTGCTAC
>JAEYVZ010000028.1 GCA_023431405.1 Actinomycetes bacterium | reverse complement strand
TCCAGGCGTTCCGCCGCACCGGCACTGAATCCTTCGTCGCCGCAGGAATGCCGATCGTCGTCGGCGAGACGGTCTGTCACGTCGCCGTGGAGCCGGGCGGAAGCTGGCTGATCGCGTCGTGCTACGGCGACGGTCAGGTGGTGCGCGTGCACCTCGACGCCGGCGGTCTCCCTGTGCGGGCGGTGGCCGGATCGCCGCTGACGGCCGCACATGCCGCTGCGGGAATGGATGCCGGAGCCGACCTTCGCTCGCTGCTGTCCGCGCTCCGCGGCACCGACGAGGAAGATCGCTCCGAGCCCGCCGCCGACGACGAACCGGCGCCGCGTGCCCACCACGCACGATTCCTCCCGCATGGCGTGGTGGTCACGACCGACCTCGGCCGCGACACCCTGCGCTTCTGGCGTGCGGCCGGCGACGGGCTCCGCGAGATCGACAGGGTGACGCTCCCGCCCGGCACCGCGCCCCGCCACACCGCGTGGCATCCGAGCGGCCACCTGTATGTCGTCACCGAGCAGTCGCTCGAGATCTTCGTCGTCGCGCCGCCGGTGGGGGGAGACCGCGGGTGGCGGGTCGTGGCCGGCACGCTGTTGGGGCCGGCTGCGGAGGTCGGACGCGACCACGCGGCCGAGATCGCCCTCACGGCCGACGCGACGTTCGTGTCGGTGGGTGTTCGGGGTGCCGACGCCCTCGCTACGCTCCGCGTACGCGGCGAGGGCGAGAATCTCGCCGCAGTCGCCCTCGTCGAGGCGGGCGTCGGCTGGCCGCGCCACCACGTCGTGGCCCGAGACACGCTGCTCGTGGCCGGGCAGCGGTCGGACAGCGTGGCATCCCTCGCGCTCGACCTTCGCACCGGGATTCCCGGGCGTGTGCGCCACCGGGTAGACGTGGCGTCACCCGCGATGCTGCTGCCTGACCGTCGCTGACGGGTCAGACCTTGGCGTCCTGCTTGGGGAGGATGAGCTTCTTCACGATGAGCAGGATCGACGCGGTCACCGGTATCGCGACCAGCGCGCCCAGCAGTCCCATGAGGGTGCCGCCGACGAGTGCTCCGATCACGACGAGCGCTCCCGGCACCGAGATGGTCTTGTTCATCACGCGCGGCGTGAGGACGTATGCTTCCAGCTGCATGTAGACGAGATAGGCCGCGGCGAAGATGAGTGCGCTGAGCGGATTCGTGAACAACGCGACGACGGAACCGACGCCCCAGAACAGCACGGTTCCGACCAGCGGGATGATCGTCAGGGTGAAGGCCACCACCGCCAGGAGCAACGGGAAGGGAAGGCCGAGCAGGCTGTACAGGATGAAGGTCACGACCGAGTTGAAGAACGCGAGCACCACCATTCCGCCGAGGTAGCCGCCGACCGAGTCGGTGATCTCCTCGGTGAGCTCTGCTGCCACGGGACGGTTGCGGGCGGGGAGCAGCCGGTACAGGGCCTGCTTCATCTGCGGGAGCGACGCCAGGAAGTACAGGCTCAGCACCACGATGATGATGATCCCGGAGATCGTCGTGCCGATGGAGATGCCCACCTGCAGCACGCCGCCGCCGATCGCGGCCAGATTGCTCGGGTCGGTGATGAAGCGCTGGAGCTCGTCGAGCAGCGCCGGCACCTGGTCGCCGAACTGAGCGCGGAGCCACGCGTACACCTCGGTGCGCTGGAAGCCGTCGATCGTCGCCGGCAGCTCCGTGATGAAACGGCTGATCTGAGTGACGACCGTCGGGACCACGAGCCAGATGACCCCGACGATGACCAACGCGAATCCGAAGTACACGATCACGATCGCCCAGGCGCGTCCGACCCCACCCGACTGCAGGCGCCGCACGAGCGGGTCGAGCCCGAGAGCGGCGAAAAGCGCGAAGGCGATGTAGATCAGGATCGTGGCGAGATCGGCAAGGGCACTGGCAAGCCCGATCGCCAGAAGCGCGCCGAGAGCGAGGAGGAATCCCGCGATGACAGGCCGGTTGATGTCGGTCAGCACCGCGCGCGGACGAGGCTCGGGCGCGGCAGCAGGCGCCGCCGGCGACGGGGCTGCCGCGCTGACCGCGCTCGGCGACGCACTCGGGCGCCGGGTGCGATCGCGGCGAGACAACCAGGACGGGCGGCCCGCGCCGCGATCGGTGTCACTCATGGTCACACTTTAGGGCGGGGCGGGCTGCGCGCGGGGAGCCGTTACATCAACCGGTACCGTGGAGGTGGAGGAATCATGACCGACGCCACGGCTGCCGAACGCGACGCCGACGCCACCGCTCAGCTGCACCGTCTGCGCGCGAGCATCGACAACATCGACGCCGCCCTCATCTTCATGCTCGCGGAGCGCTTCCGCTGCACCAAGCAGGTGGGCGTGCTGAAGGCCGAGCACGGGATGCCGGCCTCCGATCCGTCACGCGAAGAGCAGCAGATCGCGCGTCTGCGCCAGCTCGCCGAAGACGCCGACCTCGACCCCGAGTTCGCTCAGAAGTGGTTCACCTTCGTCGTCGCCGAAGTCATCCGTCACCATACGGCCGCCGCGCAGTCCGACTGACCCGCTACTGAGCGGGCCGGTCTCCGTGCCGAGGCCTACGCGAGTCTGTGTCATCCGGGCCTGAAGTCCCTGTCGGTCGGTCGAAGGGCCGACCTACACTCCCGACGGTCGGGCGTGCTTTCTTGCCGCTCGACCACGACCGCGACCGCGGTCGTGACAACGGCGGGAGAGACCATGAACGTGACACAGGCTGACGGTGAAGAAATCCCCATGTTCGCGCGTCCGGGCGAGGCGACGGTCGCCGCTCGTCATCGGATCCCCGACAAGGAGTCGCTTCCCGACACGGCGCGGCAGATCGTCGACGACGAGACGATGCTCGATGGGAACTCGCGACTGAACCTCGCGACCTTCGTCGGCACGTGGATGGACGAGAACGCGAAGCAGGTATACGAAGCGTCGTTCGACAAGAACATGATCGACAAGGACGAGTACCCCCAGACCGCCGCGATCGAGGACAACTGCTGGCACATGCTGGCGAACCTGTGGAACTCGCCCGACGCCTCGAACAGCATCGGCACGTCGACGATCGGGTCGTCGGAAGCCTGCATGCTCGGCGGCCTCGCCTTCAAGCGGCGCTGGCAGCACGCGCGCCGCGCGGCCGGGAAAGACACCGAGAAGCCGAACCTCGTGATGTCGTCGGCTGTTCAGGTCTGCTGGGAGAAGTTCTGCAACTACTTCGACGTCGAACCCCGCTTCGTGCCGATCTCTCGGGAGCACAAGACGCTCGACGGCTTCGACCTCGAGAAGTACGTGGACGAGAACACGATCGGCGTCGTCGCCATCATGGGTGTCACCTACACCGGCATGTACGAGCCGGTCGCCCAGATCGCTGCAGCGCTCGACGAGATCCAGGCCAAGACCGGCCTCGACATCCCCATCCACGTCGACGGCGCCTCGGGCGCCATGATCGCGCCCTTCCTTCAGCCCGACCTCGAGTGGGACTTCCGGCTCGAGAGGGTGCACTCCATCAGCACCTCGGGGCACAAGTACGGTCTCGTCTACCCGGGGCTCGGCTGGGTCGTCTGGCGCACCACCGAGTGGCTGCCCGACGACCTCGTGTTCAAGGTCAGCTACCTGGGCGGCGAGATGCCGACGTTCGCGTTGAACTTCTCCCGACCGGGCGCGCAGGTGCTGCTGCAGTACTACATGTTCCTCCGGCTCGGATTCGAGGGATACCGCGCCGTGCAGAAGGCATCGCAGGATGTCGCGAAGTTCCTTTCCGCAGGGATCGCCAAGATCGACGCGTTCGAACTGTGGAACGACGGCAGCGACATCCCCGTCTTCGCGTGGGAGCTGAAGCCGGGTCACACCGACCGGTGGAATCTGTATCACCTGCAGGATCGCCTGCGCGCGAAGGGGTGGCTGGTTCCCGCTTATCCGATGCCTGAGGACCTGACCGACCTCACCGTCCAGCGCATCGTCGTGCGCAACGGCCTCAGCATGGACCTCGCTGCCGAGCTGCTCGCCGACATCGAGAACGAGACCGCCTACCTCGATGCGCTCGAATCGCCGATGCCGGTCGAGGGCCAGCATCCCGCCTTCCACCACTAGGAGGCCGACATGTCGACCACGAAGAACGCGACGACCGCAGACGCCGCTTCGAACCATCCGCTCACGTCCAGCAAGGTCGTGACGAGCTTCCTCGGGGTCGGGCAGCTCGCGCTGCTCACCCTCGTGGTGGTGGCGAGTCTGCGCTCGCTCCCCGCGATGGCCGTCTACGGCCTCGGCAGCATCACGCTCTACATCATCCCGGCGATCTTCTTCTTGATTCCCACGGCGCTGGTGGCGGCAGAGCTCGCCACCGGCTGGAAAGGCGGCGTGTACGTCTGGGTGAGGGAGGCCTTCGGCAACAGGTGGGGCTTCACCGCGGTCTGGCTGCAGTGGATCCAGAATGTCGTCTGGTACCCGACGCAGATCGCCTTCATCGCCGCCGCCCTCGCGTTCGTCTTCGTCGACCCGTCTCTGTCGAACTCGGGACTGTTCACGGCCATCGTGATCCTCGTGCTCTACTGGGGCTCGACGCTGATCACCCTCCGTGGCGGCAACCTCTTCGCGAAGCTCGGCTCGTGGGGCGGCATCCTCGGCACGCTGCTGCCTGCGGTGCTGCTCATCGTGTTCGGGTTCATCTGGCTGGGCACCGGCGAGAAGAGCGAGGTTCCCCTCGACGCGAGCGCCGTCATCCCGCCGTTCACCGGCATCGCCTCCATCGTGCTCATCGTGTCGAACGTGCTCGCCTATGCGGGCATGGAAGTCAACGCCGTGCACGTCAACCAGATGAAGGATCCCGGCAAGGGCTACCCCAGGTCGGTCTTCCTCGCCGCGGTGCTGATCCTGCTCGTGTTCATCCTGCCGACCCTCGCGATCTCGATCGCCGTGCCGGAGAAGGAGCTGGGACTCACCAACGGCATCATGCTGGCGTTCCAGGAGTACTTCGAACATTGGGGTCTCGGGTGGGGGACGCCGATCGTGTCGGCGCTGATCGCTGCGGGCGCCCTGGCCTCCGTCATCACCTGGATCGCCGGTCCGTCGAAGGGTCTGCTGGCAGCAGCGGAGACAGGGCTGCTGCCGCCCGCACTCCAGAAGCGCAACAAGGCGGGCGTGCAGTCCGGCATCCTCATGCTGCAGGGCACGATCGTCACGATCCTCGCGGCGATCTTCGTCATCGTGCCGAACGTGAGTGCGGCATTCGTCGCCCTCATCGACATGGCCGCGGCGCTCTACCTCATCATGTACATGCTGATGTTCGCCGCCGGCATCGTGCTGCGGCGCAAGGAGCCGAACGTGACCCGCAGCTACCGGGTGCCGGCGATGAATCTCATCGGCGGCGTGGGGTTCGTGGCGTGCCTCGCCGCATTCGTACTGGCCTTCATCCCGCCCGACGGCTTCACGGCGTTCTCGCCCGCGGCCTACCCCTGGATCGTGGCGCTGGTGATCGTCGTGCTCGGTGCGCCGCCGCTGCTCTTCTACGCCCTGCGGCGTCCGAGCTGGGACGAGCGAAGCCCGGCCGAGAAGGCCAAGCACGGCACGCACGATGAAGACGAAGCAGAGGGTGCCGCCACCCGTGCTGCGGGGTCGGATACGGGCGCGGCAAGCAGCCCGCCGGATGGCGACGCGCCCGCCGCGCGCCGCCCTCGGAGCACCTGACGCGAAGACAGCACGACACAGCGCCGCCGGGACCGATCAGGTC
>JAEYVZ010000016.1 GCA_023431405.1 Actinomycetes bacterium | reverse complement strand
CCTCGTTCGCATTGCAGACGGCCCCCGCCAGCCACGGTGCTGTCGTGATCGGGCTGCTGCCCGCCGCGACCGCGGTCGCCGCGGTGCTGCGTACCGGAGAGCGACCGGCCCGGTCATTCTGGGTGTTCGCGGTGCTCGGCGCCGTCGCCGCGGTGGTGTTCGCGGGCCTCCAGAGCGACGGAGTCACCGGACTCACCTGGGCCGACCTGCTGCTGTTCGGGGCGGTTATCGCGGCGGCCGTGGGCTACGCGGAGGGCGGGCTGCTCGCTCGCGAGCTCGGCGCCTGGCAGACCGTGTCGTGGGCGCTCGTGCTGGCGTCGCCCGTCATGGCGGCGCTCACCGGCCTCGCCATCGCAGCCGGACCGACCGGCGCCGTGACCGGCGCCACGACCGTGCAGTGGCTTGCGTTCGGCTACCTTGCCGTGGTCAGCATGTTCCTCGGGTTCTTCGCGTGGTACCGCGGACTCGGCATCGGTCCGATGGCGCAGGTCAGCCAGGTGCAGCTCGTGCAGCCGGTGATGAGCATCGGCTGGGCGGCCGTCCTCCTCGGTGAGCACATCGGCTGGGCGACCGTCGTCGGAGGTCTCGCAGTCGTCGCGTGCGCGGGGCTCGCGGTGCGCACACGCGGCGGCCGGAGGACGCGGCGACAAGGCGCGTGATGGCCGACCGGCGCGCCTCAGTCGTAGGTGTCGGTCCACGACGCGATGTCGACGCCATGGTTGTCGGGAGATGCCAGCGACCACCACATCGGCGCGTACGCGTCGTCGACCAACCGGCCCCCGGCTGCGAGCGCCGCTTCCACCCGCGCGCGTGCCTCGTCGGCGGGCACGAACACGTCGATGTGGGTGCGACCTCGCCCGGGCTTGTCGACCGTGAGCGGGTTGAAGGCGAGCTGGGGTGCGCAGCGGAGCGGGTCGATGGCATCCGTGTCGCCGAACTCCTCGTACCCCAGCGCCGCGAGGAAGAACGGGCGCACGTCGGCCTCGGAGTGCTGCGCCACGTAGATGCCCACCGTCTGCGCACGGGACGGGTCGGGGATGAGCGAGAGATCGGCTGCAGCGCGTGAGACCGCTGCGGCGAAGGCGGGCGCGGCCGGATGGATGCCGTCGGGACGCCGGTACGGGATGCGGACGACGACACCTTCGGGCCGCACGTCGATGTCGGGGTCGACGCCGAGCTGCTCCGCCGCGGCGACCGCGGGCGCGACGAGGCGGGACGCCTGCGCGAGCGACGGCGCCAAGAACACCGCCTGTGGCCCGGTAGAGGTCACGCGCCAGTCTGCGACGCCCTCGGCGGCGTGGAAGGCGGCTGCCGAGATGAGTGGGGCGTCGGGTGCGCTCGCACCGTCGGGCGAAGCGGGGTCGGTCGCATCGGTCACGAGAGCTCCTTCGACGGCGGGAGCGGCGGCCCCGCTCCCGGCGCGGGCCACGGTACTCCCCCGGCGCCCAACGCAGAACCCCGCAGCACCCGGTCATCGAAATCTGTGGCGCCCCTGGAGGGACTCGAACCCCCAACCCTCTCCTTAGGACGGAGCTGCTCTTCCATTGAGCTACAGAGGCAGGCCCGTCGAGTCTATCGGGCCGTGCCGCGCTCGCCCTCACCGCGTGCCGCGCGGTCGGCGTCGGATAGCCTCGAGCGCATGGCTCGTCGCGGCATCCTGTCTCTCGCTCTGCCGATCACGGCGATGCTCGTGGGAGCGGCAGCGGGATGCGCCGCTCAGCCCCCTCAATCCGCTCAACCCGCGTCGCCCGCCGCCGCGTCTTCTCCGGTCGCGACCCCGACAGCACCCGCCGTCGTCGCCCTTCCGCCGGCCGGGGCCACGCCCGACTATCAGCTCGGCGGCGCCTATCCCCCGCCTCCCGGAGTAGGCATCGTTGCGCGAGATCGCACCGCCGTCCCGGCCGACGGCCTCTACTCGGTCTGCTACGTCAACGCGTTCCAGACTCAGCCCGGCGAGCGCGACCTGTGGCCCGCTTCCCTGCTGCTCACGGATGCCGACGGCGAGCCGGTGCGAGACCCCGACTGGCCCGACGAGGTCATCGTCGACACGACGGATGCCGAAGGCGTGGCATCCGTCGTCGGTCCGTGGATCGAGGGGTGCGCGACGGACGGCTTCGATGCGGTCGAGTTCGACAACCTCGACACGTACACACGCACCAGCGGGGCCCTCCGCTTCGCGGACAACCTGGAGACAGCCCGGCTGCTCGTCGACCTCGCCCACCGCCACGGCCTTGCGGCAGGGCAGAAGAACGCCGCCGAGGACGCGGCCGAACTGCACCAGGGTGCGGGGTTCGACTTCGCGGTGGTCGAGGAGTGTGCCGCATACGAGGAGTGCGGGGCCTACACCGCGGTGTACGGCGACGCGGTGGTGGCGATCGAGTACACCGACAACCTGCCGCGACCGTTCGCCGAGGTGTGTGCGGATGCCGCGAGCCCATCGTCGCTGGTGCTGCGCGACCGCGACCTCGTCGCCGCCGACGATCCGGCGTACGTGTTCGAGACCTGCGACTGACGCGCTCCGGCGACGAGGCGGCGACGGCGACCAGCCGGCACGAGCGGGCACGCGGAAAGACCGCCCCTGCGGATATCCGCAGGGGCGGTCTGGGTGGGGCGGTTCAGGAGAACCTTCGACTCACTGAGCCACCCGGTCGCCGGAGCCGACTGCTCACCAGAGCCAGGTGCGGTCTCCGACAATGCGCCGCCACACCGGGGCGAGGCTGAGGCGTTGACCGTCGACGGCGAAGAACGCGATGGCCATGATGCCCATGTCGATGATGTGGCTGTCGATGAGGGGGTTCGTGGCACCCGTCAGTGTGAGGGGGAACTCGGCCACGTACATGAGGAGGAGCATCGCGATGCCGGCCATGGCTCCCAGCCGCACGCCCACGCCGAGCATGAGGGTCGCGCCGACGCCGAGGAGTCCGAGCATGAACAGCCAGTCCACGATCGGCTGCCCGGCGAGGGCGGCGAACAGGTCGGCGAAGGGGCTTTCCGCCGTGGCGTTGGTGAGGAATCCGCTCGTGGGGCTTCCGCCCGCCACCCAGGCACGCTCCGCGGGGGTCGCGAATCCGAGGCCGAGAGCCTTGTCGAAGAACGCCCACAGGAAGTAGAAGCCCATGAGGATGCGGGTGACGGCGATCGCGGTGGGGAGCGCAGTGTTCGCCTCAGCCGGTGCGACGACGGCGGTGCCGGTCGGAACGGGAGTGGCGCTGAGGGCGGTCATGATCGGACCTTTCTCGTGTGGTCTGGGAGCGGGTGGCTCCGGTGTGATGACTTCAGTCTCGACCCGGTGCGGTACGGCTCGGAGAAAGTCTGTGAATCACCTCCATGTGGTCTGACCACACATGGGGTGTAGTTGTGAGATTCCTACGAATCATCGCTGGACGGCTTCACCCGAGCGCCGCAACGGACCCGATGTACAACCTCCGTATCCGGTGTGAAGCGTGCGGAATGGTGTGTCAGAGGTTGCGTCGCGCGTCGATTCTCGGAATCGTGGCCGGTCCGCAATCCACGGAAGGAAGAGCACATGCTCACACTCACCGAGAACGCCACGATCGCCGTCAAGTCGCTCATCGAGCAGCTTCCGCCCGAGACGGGCGGTCTTCGCATCAGCGAAGCCGTCGCCCCCGAGGCCGGCTACGCCTTGAATCTCGCGAGCTCCCCCGAGCCTGACGACACGGTCATCGAGTCGGACGGCGCCCGCGTGTTCGTCGACCCCGCCACGAGCGTGGTGTTGGAGAACCGTGTTCTCGACGCACGGGTGGCCGACGACGGATCGGTCGGCTTCGCCCTCGGCGACCAGCGCTGACCCCTCAGCTTCGACAGTGCCCCGGGCCTCGTGCTCGGGGCACTGTCGTCTCTGGTGGCGCCAGCGGAGGTCGCGGGCTTCAGCGGAAGTCGCGGGATCGGTGGTTCACCCCCACGCGGAGGTCTTCGAACCGGTCGGCGACGAGGTTGGTGACCCCTTCGGGTGACCTTTCGAGGATGCCGCGGGCGATGAGTGCGGGCGAGTCCCGCAGCACCCTCCGGTAAGCGTTCCAGACCCCGAGCGAACAGACCACGTTGACGAGCCCGTGCTCGTCTTCGAGGTTGATGAAGGTGATTCCGGATGCCGTGGCCGGCCGTTGCCGGTGGGTGACGAGTCCGGCCACTTCGACGCGGCGTCCGGGTTCGTGCGAACGGAGTCCTTTCGAGGTGAGCACTCCGCGCGCGTCGAGCTGCGATCGGTAGTGGGTGAGGGGGTGGTCGTCGGTGGAGACGCCGGTCGCCCACAGGTCGGCGGCGAGGATGTCGTAGCTCGTCTGGTCTCCGAAAAGCGGCGGCTGCACGGCGACGAGGGTCCCGTCGAGGAACTCGGCGCGGTTCTGCGCGGCGTCGCCGGCGAGCCAGATCCCTTCTCGCCGGCTGACCCCCAGGCATTCGAAGGCACCCGCGGTGGCGAGCGCTTCGAGTTGGGTCGTGCCGGCACCGGTGCGCCGCACGAGGTCGCGGAGGTCGCGGTACGGGCCGTGTGCCTCGCGTTCGGCGACGATCTTCTCGGCGAGGGGCACCCCGATCCCGGTGACGGAGGCCAGTCCGAGCCTGACGGCGAACGCCCCGTCGCGCCGGTGTGCGGCGGAATCGTCGGGGCCGTGCGGGTCGAAGGGCGGCACGGGCGGCTGCATGCGGTCGGCGCACGACGGCATCCCGGTCGGTGCGCGGCGATGCGCTGTCTCCGTGCCCTGTCCCCCATCCGGGTCGTGTCCCCCATCTGTGTCGTGTCCCCCATCCGTGTCCTGTCCCCCATCCGTGTCGTGCGCGACATCCGTGGGGCCGCCGGAGACCGGCTCGAGGCCCGCCTGGGCGCCCGAGGCGTGCAGGTCTGGGCGGAGCACGGTGACTCCGTGCCTGCGGGCGTCTGCGACGAGGGTCGCCGGCGAGTAGAACCCCATCGGCTGGGCGCGGAGGAGAGCCGCGAGGAAGGCGGCGGGATAGTGGAGCTTCAGCCATGACGAGGCGTACACGAGCAGACCGAACGACAGAGAGTGGCTTTCGGCGAAGCCGAAGTTCGCGAACGCCTGGATCTTCGCGTAGATGTCGTCGGCGACCTGACCGACCAGACCGTTCTCCGCCATTCCCGCGTACAGCTTCTTCTTGAGCGAGTCGATGCGTTCGACGCCGCGCTTGGATCCCATCGCGCGGCGGAGGAGGTCGGCATCCTCCCCGGTGAGGCCTCCGACGGCCATGCCCATCTGCATGAGCTGCTCCTGGAACACGGGCACCCCGAGCGTGCGTTCGAGCACGGGCCGCAGCTTGTCGTGCGCGTAGGTGACCTTCTCTTTTCCCAGCTTGCGGCGCACGTACGGGTGCACCGCTCCGCCTTGGATGGGTCCGGGCCGGATGAGGGCGATCTCGATCACGAGGTCGTAGAACTCGCGGGGCTGCAGGCGGGGCAGCAGCCCCATCTGCGCGCGGGATTCGACTTGGAAGACCCCGATGGAATCGGCGCGGCACAGCATGTCGTAGACGCCCTGCTCCTCTTTGGGCATGGTCGCCAGTTCCCAGCGCTCTCCGGTCGCATCGGCGACCATGTCGAAGCAGTACTGCAGGGCGGCGAGCATGCCGAGCCCGAGGAGGTCGAACTTGACGAGCCCCATCCATGCCGCGTCGTCTTTGTCCCATTGGATGACGGTGCGGTTCTCCATGCGCGCGTGCTCGATGGGCACGACTTCGCCGACGGGCCGGTCGGTGAGCACCATGCCGCCCGAGTGGATGCCGAGATGCCTCGGGGCCTTGAGGAGCTCGGCCGCGTATTCGAGCACGCGGTCGGGGATGTCGTGGTCGGCGGTCTCGAAGCGTCCGTCCCACCGTTCGACCTGCTTGGACCAGGCGTCTTGCTGTCCGGGCGAGTGGCCGAGAGCTTTGGCCATGTCTCGCACGGCGTTCTTCGGTCGGTACTGGATGACGTTCGCGACCTGCGCGGCGCGTTCTCGCCCGTAGGTGCGGTAGACCCACTGGATGATCTCTTCGCGGCGATCGGAGTCGAAGTCGACGTCGATGTCGGGTTCTTCATCGCGGAGGGCGGAGAGGAACCGCTCGAAGGGCAGGTTGTAGGCGATCGCGTCGACGGCGGTGATGTCGAGCAGGTAGCAGACGGCGCTGCTGGCGGCGGAGCCGCGGCCTTGGCACAGGATGCCGAGTTCTCGGGCCTTCTGCACGATGCCGTGCACGATGAGGAAGTAGCCGGGGAAGTCTTTCTGTTCGATGACGGCCAGTTCGCGTTCGATGCGGGCACGATCGTCGCCGGTGGCATCCGGGTACTTGCGGGGCACCGCCTCCCAGACGAGGTGCCGCAGCCACGACATCGGCGTGTGCCCTTCGGGGACGTCCTGCCGGGGCAGGGCCGGCTTCGCGCGACGCAACGGGAAGGCGAGTTCGTCGGCGAGGGCGACGGTGCGGGGAACGGCACCCGGGTGGCGGCGGAACCGGCGGGCCATCTCCGCCCCCGAACGCAGGTGGGCGCCGGCATGGGAGGGCAGCCAGCCGTCGAGCTCGTCCATGCCCCGGTTGGCGCGGACGGCGGCGACCGCGGCGGCCAGATGCACCCGCTCGGGCACGGTGTAGTGCACGTTGTTCGTCGCGAGGACGGGGAGCCCTCTCTCGCGGGCGAGCCCGGCGAGGACGTCGTTGTCGCGGGTGTCGGTGGGGTTGCCGTGGTCGATCAGTTCGACGTTCACCGACTCGGGGCCGAACAGGTCGACGAGAAGGTCGAGCTGCCGCGCGGCGGCGGGCGCGCCGCCGTCGGCGAGGGCGTGGCGCACGGCGCCCTTGCGGCATCCGGTGAGGATCGCCCAGTGCCCCTCGGCCTGTTCGGCGAGGTGATGCAGGTCGTACCAGGGGCGACCCTTCTCCGCTCCCGCGAGCTGCGCATGGGTGATCGCAGCCGCCAGCCGGTGGTACCCCTCCTCTCCCCGAGCCAGCACGAGGAGGTGCGATCCGTCGGGGTCCGGCTCGCCCGCCCGCGCGGCGCTCGGCCCTCGCGACCGGTCGGTGAGGTCGCGGGTGTGCAGCGACAGCTCCGCGCCGAACACCGTCTTCACGTGCAGCTGCTCGGCGGCCTCGGCGAAGCGGACGATGCCGTAGAAGCCGTCGTGGTCGGTGACGGCGAGGGCATGGAGGCCGAGCCGTTCGGCCTCTTCGGCGAGCTCGGCGGGCGAGGAGGCTCCGTCGAGGAAGGAGTACGACGAGTGGGCGTGCAGCTCCGCGTAGGGCACGACCTTCTCCGGCCGCTCGATGGGGGGCGGCTCGTACTTCTGACGTTTGCGCGAGAAGGCGGGTCCGTCGCCGCCGTTGAGGGCGGGGCGGCCCGACAGCACCCGCTCCATCTCCGACCACGGCACGGAGGGGTTGTTGAAGCCCATCAGTGGTGCCGCCGCATCAGTCGTACCGCCCTTCGGCGTGCCAGACGCCGGCTTCGCAGACGAGCAGCCAGGCGCTCTGGGCGGCGTCGACCATCTGGAAGCGGTGCGCGTGGCGTGCGCGACCGGGATCCCATCCTCGTTCCACGACCGGCCATGGCCCTGCCCAGCTCTCGATGGGGAGGCTGCGCCCGTCGACCACGATCCGCACGGGCATGGCGGTCGGTTCGCCGCGGCCGTCGACAGCCACCATGTCTCCTTCCTCGTCGACGACGGCGACCGGCAGCGGCGCGGCGAACACGGTCGAGGGCAGCGGGTCGGGAAGGCTTCCCGGCCACGGACGCCCCGCGGCACCGACCGCTGCCGAACGGCGCCCCCCGGAGGCCGTGCCTTCGGCCACATCTCCCCAGGGCACGAGCACCTGGCGTTCGAGCAGCCATCGCCCGCCTCCGACGGCGGGGGTGACGACGCCACGGTGGCCGATCATCGCCTGCACGCGAGAGAGGGCGTGGTGCACGCGCTCCTCCGGCCCTGATCCGAACAGTGCCCGCACGTGGTGGGCGGCAGCATCCACCCGTTCGGGCTCGAGCCGCACCTGGGCGACGGCGCTGCGGAGGGCCTGCTCGGCCAGCTGCCATCGCACCCGGTCGACGACACCGGCCGCATCGAACGCTCCCGGGTGCAGCCAGACACGCGAGCTGCGTTCGCCGCGCTCTCCCGTGACGACGACCCGCAGCTCTGTACACACGAGATCGACGGCTCCGAGACCGGCGATGAACTGCTCCGCTGCCATCCTGGTGCCGAATGCCACCTGTTCGGCGAGCTCGAGGGGCGGTTCGAACGCGATCTCGCGGTGCAGTTCAGGAGGCGGGGTGCGCGGAGTGATGGGTTGCGAGTCGGCGCCGGCGGCCAGCGCGTGGAGCCTCGCACCGCGGGGACCGAAGCGCTCCACGAGACGCTCGGGTGGAAGGGCGGCGAGCTGCCCGAGCGTCTGCACCCCCAATCGCGCGAGGAGGTCGACGATGGCGGGGTCTGCGAGGTGGGAGACGGGCAGGGATGCCAGGAACGTGGCGGCTTCGCCGGGCGGCACGATGCGCACCGGGTCTTCTGCGCGCGTGGCGGCACGTGCCGCCTGCTCCGCGGTGAAGGGACCGTCTGCCACCCCCGCGCGCACATCGGCGACGCCTTCTTCCACCAGAGCGCCGGCGAGCGCGGTGGCGGCGGCGGCCTCTCCTCCGTAGTAGCGCGACGGTCCGCGCGCCCGCAACGCGCACAGCCCCGGCGTCAGCAGCTGCACCCCCGGGGCGAGCTGCTCGAGTCGGGCGATGAGCGGCGCGAACACCCGCTGATCGCGCACCGGGTCGGCGTCGACGATGAGCACCTGCGGGCACCTCGCCTGGGCGTCGCGTCGCCGCTGGCCGCGGCGTACGCCTTCTGCGCGGGCGGCGGCGGAACAGGATGCCACCGTTCCCTTCTCGACGATGGCGATGGGCAGACGGGGATCGGGGGGCGATTGGCCGTCACGGCTGAGAGCGACGACCGGCCAGTCGGGCACCCACACGACGAGACTGCGGACGGGATCGGTCTCCACTCACACCACCGCCCGCAACGTGTCGGAGGCATACGGGGCGTCGACCTCGAACGAGGAGCCGACCGCCTGATGCTGCCCTCGGCGATCGGATGCCAGGGCCAGCGTTCCGTCGGGGGCCGGCAGCAGCATCCGCTCCCGCCGCGGCACGGGGAACCGGCGACTCGACACGGTGACGGTGAGTTCGCGCGCCGACAGGAGGCCGTACCCGTCACCGAGCCCCGACCACCGAGGGTCTTCGACATCGATCATGGCCTCGGTCTGCGGCCAGGTTCCCTGGACGAGCAGCACGGCGCCGCGGTCGCGCATGCGCGCCGACAGCCGCGCCATGTCGGAGTCTTTCGCCCGCGCCGGCGGGCGGACGGCCACGACCGTCATCACTTCGGCGACCGCCGAGGTGACGGCCAGCCAGCGCGGACCGGGGTCGGGGATCAGCACCAGGCGGGAGAGGTCGACCCCGATGTGCTCGGCGGCTTCCGCCCCGAACTCCGGCATCCCCAGCACAGCACACCACGACCCCGCCTGCGAGGGCTGCGCCAGCAGCGCGGACAGCAGGGACATCGAACGCCCCAAGGAGTAGGACGACCCCGGTCGAAGCCCTCGCCCGGGAAGGAGCCGAGCGAGAGCGGGATGCGTGGGGAGCACGGGCGCATCGAGCGTGCGCCCCTGAAGCTGCTCCATCTGGGCACGCAGCGAGCGCACCCTGTCGGCGGTCGTCTCCCCGGCCTCCGCAACGGCGACACTCCGCATGATCGCTCCCACCAGAACAGGTTAGAACTTTTGTTCTAATCGCTCAATCCGATGGTTCGAAGATACGCTCGACCTCCGACACTCGATGTCGGCGTCCGTGCTCTTCAGCATCCGCCGGGCCGCAGCCGCTTCTCGCCCCGCGCGATCCGAAAGGCAACCCTGCACATATGTGCCGATCCAACGCCGGAGATCGCGCCGATTATGTGACTCAATGGATCTATGACTGTACGCTCTGAGCGCATCCTGATCGACGGTGACTGGGCACTCGCATCGGACGGCCGCACGATCGCGGTGGAGGATCCGTCCACCTTGCAGATCGTGGCCACCATCCCCCACGTCGGCCCCGCCGACCTCGACCGTGCCCTCGCCGCCGCAGAACGCGAACGCGAAGCGTGGGCACGCACGACCGGATGGCAGAGATCCGCTCTCCTCCGAGCCGCCGCCCGCGGAATCGAGAACCGTCTCGACGACATCGCCGCCCTCCTCACGGAAGAGCAGGGCAAGCCCTTGGCAGAGGCGAGAGCAGAGGTGCGATCAGCCGTCGAGCAGTTCGAATGGTATGCCGACGAAGCACGCCGGATCTACGGACGCACCGTCGATGCGACCGCCCCCGACCTCCGCATCCAGGTGCGCAGAGAGCCCATCGGCCCGGTGGCCGCCTTCACGCCCTGGAACTTCCCCGTGATGCTGGCCGCAAGGAAGCTGGCCCCGGCACTGGCCGCAGGATGCCCGATCATCCTCAAGCCCGCCGAGGAGGCGCCCTCTGCCTGTCTGGCGATGGTCAAGGCGGTGCAGGAGGCGGGCTTCCCCGCCGGCGTGATCGCCGCTGTCACGGGCGATCCTGCCGAGATCAGCGCGCATCTCATCGCCTCCCCCATCATCCGCAAGGTCTCCCTCACCGGCTCGGTGCGGGTCGGCCAGCTCCTGCTCGGTCTTGCCGCGCAGAACATGGCGGCCGTGTCGCTGGAGCTCGGAGGCCACGGACCTGTCGTCATCTGCGACGACGTGGATGTCGCGAAGACCGCGGCGCTGTGCGCCCGCACGAAGTTCCGCAACGCGGGGCAGGTGTGCATCTCGCCGACGCGCTTCCTCATCGCCGAGAGCATCTACGACGAGTTCGTCTCGGCGTTCACCTCCGCGACCCGTGATCTCGTCGTCGGCGACGGCAGAGACGAGGCCACCGACGTCGGCCCGCTGTGCAGCCGGCGCCGACACGACGACTTCGCCGCCCTCGTCTCCGATGCGCTCGACGCCGGCGCCGTCGCCACGATCGGAGGCACCTCGCTCGCAGAAGAACGCGGCGGACACTTCTTCGCGCCCACCGTGCTCCGCGACGTTCCGACCACCGCCCGTGCCCTCTCCGAAGAGCCGTTCGGTCCGCTCGCGCTGATGATTCCCTATTCTGATCTTCACGCCGCCGTGGATCTCGCCAACGGCACCGACTACGGGCTCGCGGCGTACGTCTTCACGAACGACATGACGAGAGCACAGCTCCTCAGCGAACGGATCAGGGCAGGGATGGTGGGCATCAACAGCTTCCTCGTGAGCACCGCGGTCGCGCCGTTCTCCGGCGTCGGGCTGAGCGGCATCGGGGCGGAGAACGGCACGGAGGGCATCGCGCAGTACCTGCATCCGAAGACGGTCGTGTCATCGATCCAGGAGCTGCGATGACCGACGCGCTCCCGCAGATCCCCGCCCAGACCGGCGTGCGCCCGACGGAGGTGCCGAAAGCCTCGAGCCTGCTCGCGAACGAGCTGCGCACCTCGATCGTCCGCGGAAAGCTGGCACCGGGCACCCCGTTCCTCTCCGAGGCGGAGATCATCGAGAAGTACGGGCTCAGCCGCGCCACCGTGCGCGAAGCGCTCCGGCTCCTGGAGTCCGAAGGACTCATCGTGGCCCGTCGCGGCCCGCACGGCGGGCTCCGGGTCGGCCAGCCCAACCTCCAGTCGACGGTTCGCACGATCGCGGTGCATCTGGCGATGAGCGAAGCGACCCTCGGCGACATGTTCGCGTTCCGCAGGCTCGTGGAGCGCGAGTCTGCGCGGCTCGCGGCCCTCAACGCCACGGATGAGCAGCGCCGCCGCCTCCAAGAGCGCATCACCGACGACCCCGGTCCGCTGCCGGACGTGATCGACTTCCACGACCTCGTCGCGGAGTGCACCGGGAACGAGTTCTTCCGCGTCATCCAGAAGGTCGTCGTCGCCCTCGCCAGCTGGCACACCCCAGACGAGGGACTCGACGACCACGACCTCGGCCAGGCTCGGGCGGCCCACGCGAAGATCGTTCAGAAGATCCTCGACCGCGACGGCGACGGCGCCGCGCGCGCCATGGACCGCCACCTGGAGGCGTTCGAGAAGATCGTCAGCGACCGGGGCAACGTCGACAAGCCGGTCATCCGCGCGTCGGCCTGGTGAACCGCGACCTCACCAGCGGCGCTGCACCTCTTCTGCCCAGCCGAAGATCCGATCCACGGCGAACGATTCGCCGGAGCTCAGACGGATCTCGCCGCTCCACCAGCCGAAGGCCTGGTCTTCGCGACTCATGAAGAAGTACTTCTTCGCCAATGAGTGACGGTTGTGCACGGGGGTGAAGGTCAGATCGACCTGCGGCCCCCGGAACGTCCACGGCTTCAGGAAGTCGGACGTGTCGTAGCTCCACTCGACATCGTGGCTGAGCTTCTCGATGCGCCCGTCCACGCGAAGGGCGTTCTCGGTCGACGGAGTGCCGTCGGTCCACTTCGCGCCGAGCTGGATCCCGATCTCGTGCCCGTCTGTGACGCCCGATCCGCTGGCCCAGTTCCACACGACCCGCATCGGCCACTTGCCACGGCCGGAATCGACCGCCGCCCACGCCGTCGCGGGGTCGACGGTGCGACGCTGCCCGTCGACCTCGACCCAGCCGTCCGCGTGGAGACAGTTGTCCTTCGAGGTGAACTGATAACGCCGCTTCGTCCACGGCACCACCACGTTCATCGATTCGTGCCCGGCCGGCTCGTGCACCTGGATGCGAGCCGCCAGTCGCGCGGTGCGCACCTCGAGGAGCGTGCCGTCGTCGTTGGGCGTGATCGACACCGAGGTGCGGGCAGTCCGGCGCCCCATCGGCATCCGCAGTTCATCGGGAAGGTCGATCGGGCGAGGGAACCAGATCGCCTCGCCGTCGTTGACCTCTTCGAGGGTGTGGAGGTCGAGGAAGAACACCGCCAGCCCGCCGCGGTAGTCCGCGTGGGAGAAGCTGAAGGCGAACACGAAATCGGGAGTCGCGACGGCCCAGTACTCGAACCGCTTCCGCCGCCCCCACCGCCGCATGTTGGCGCGGATGTGCGGCGCACGCGACCACGACACGGCCGCGGGGTCGAGCAGGTCGCGCGGCCCGCACAGGTCGATGACCCCGCCGACGTGCTCTCGTTCCGATTTGGCGACGGGGCGATCGTAGACGCTCATCGATCAGCCCTTCGTCGCACCATCGGTGAGGCCGCTGATCAGATACTTCTGCAGCACCAGCGTGAGGATGACAACCGGCACGACCGTGATCGTGCCCGCTGCGGTGAGCAGCCCCCACATCCCCCCGCTCTCCGTGTCGACGGCCATGCCCTGGATCGCGACGGGGATCGTCGAGGCGTTGCGGTTGGTGAGCACGAGCGCGAAGAGCAGCTCCTCGTAGGCCATCATCACGCTGAAGATGAGCGACGAGGCCAGGGCCGGGGTGAGGATCGGCACGATGATGCGGTAGAACGCGCCCAGGCGCGAGGCCCCGTCGACCATCGCCGACTCCTCGAGCTCTTTCGGGATGCTGAGGAAGAACGAGCGCATCAGCCACATGACGTACGGGATGAGGAAGGTCGAGTAGGCCAGGATCAGCGTGAGGTGACGGTCGGTCATCCCCAGGTTGCGCGCGACGAGGAACAGGGGGACGGCGAGGGCGATGGGCGGGACGCCGCGCGTCGCGAGGATGAGCGCACCGATCATGCCCCCGCCCTTGATCTTCAGGCGGGCGATGGCGTACCCCGCCATCGACCCGACCCACACCGACAGGAGTCCGGCGCCGAGAGAGACGATGACCGTGTTGAGCATCCGGCGCGGGATGTCGTAGTTGCCGAGATTCGCGTAGTTGTCGAGGGTGGGCGCCGTGAACAGCGTCGGCGGCGTGGTGAAGATGTCCCTCGGCAGCTTGAACGACGTGAGGATCATCCAGAAGACCGGCAGCAGGAACAGGATGCAGACGAGCACTCCGGCGATGATGCGGATGCGATGCGCCGTCTTCTTCCTCCTCTTGGCGCGGCGGGCCGGAGGCGGCGTGACCGGCGGCCGCGTCTCGTGCGAGACGGCGGACTCCGGAGCGACCGATGTCGTCGTGGCGGGGGTCAAAACTTCTCCTCCAGCTTTCGGGTCCCGCGCAGGAAGATCACCATCAGGATCATGGTGATGACCAGCACGATGACGGCCATGGCCGCCGATTCGCCGAAGTGCAGCGACCGGAAGGCCTGCTCATAGATGTACAGGTTGACCACGTTGGTCGCCTGGCCGGGACCTCCGCGGGTGGTCACGAGCGCGATGTCGAACATCTTCACCGCGCCGAGCCAGCGCACCACGAACGTGGCGGCGATGATGGGGGCAAGGAGCGGCAGCGACACGTGCCAGAGCTTGTGCCACCAGCTGGCGCCGTCCATCGAGGCGGCCTCGAGCACGTCGTTGGGGAGCGTGAGCAGCGCCGCCGATGCGATCAGGATGATGAAGGGCGTCCAGCGCCACGTGTCGATCATCACGACGGTGACCATGGCCATGGTCGGGTCGCCGAGCCAATCGACCGCCGGCAGACCGAACAGGCTGCCGATCCAGTTGAAGACGCCCCAGAGCGGATCGAGCAGCATCTTCCAGATGCCGCCGGCGACGACGGGGGCGACGGCGAGCGGCACGAGGAAGAGAGCGCGGACGATGCCGCGCCCTCTCCACTCGGCGTTCACGAGATAGGCGATCCCGAAACCGAGGACCATCTGGATCGGAAGTGCGAAGACGAGGTAGACGCCGGTCACGACCAGGGAGTTGATGAAGTTCGCGTTCTGGAACGCGTCGACATAGTGCTCCCAACCCACCCATTCCTTGGGGGTGAAGGTCGCCAGGTCCAAGTCGCTCACGCTGATCTGCAGCGTGTAGAGAATCGGATAGCCGAGCATCGCCGCCATCAGGATGATGGCCGGCAGAATGAACGTCCACCTGTTGGCCAGGTCGATGAGGCCGTACTTGGTCGTACGCCGTCGAGTCGCAGTCATATCCGGATGATCCTCAGTGTGGTCAGTTCAGCAGGTCGTCGATCTGGGAGTTCATCCGCTCGACCGCCTCATCGGCGGTGATGTTCCCGGGCATGAACTCTCCGGTCTCCGTCGCCAGGATCTGCTGCACGGCGTCGGACTCGGGGATGTGAGGACGCCACATCTGCCCCGCCTCGATGGCCGGCCATGCGACTTCGAGCGCCTCGTAGACGGGCTTCAGCCACTCCTGCTCCGGCTCCATCTGCAGCGTGCTGGAGCGCGCGGGGAAGACACCGAGCGTGTTGGTCTGCCACTGCTCGCCCTTCTTCGAGGTGAGCCACTGCACGAACGTCCACGCGGCCTCCGGCGTGCTCGTCTTGGCGTTGACGCCCATCGACCACACACCTCGGTGCGCTCCCGGACCTTCGCTTCCGGCCGGAAGCGTCTGGATGCCGACCTCGTCGGGGGTCAGGGTCGTCGTCGACTCGTCGACCGCAGATCCGCGGTAGACCGAGCCCCAGGTGAACAGGGTCGCGAGCTTGCCCTGGCGGAACGCTTCGAGCGGCTCGTTGAACTGCCAGCTGACAGCTCCCGGGGGCGCGTAGTCGAGCAGCTGCTGGTGCGTCTCGAGCGCCTGCACGGCCTCCGGACCGAGCGCGGCCTTGCCGTCCTCGGAGAGGATCTCGCCGCCGTTGGAGTTCATGATGGTCTGCCAGATCGTCGGGGTCAGTCCGTCACGCACGAAGTAGGTGCCGATGGCCCACGCGTCGGTCTTGCCGTCGCCGTCGGTGTCCTGCACGAGCTTCGGCGCGTCGGCGAGGTACTCGTCCCACGTCGTCTCCGGCGTCGGCGCGTCGACTCCTGCACTGGCGTAGAGCGACTTGTTCACCAGCATCATCAGGATGTTCGAACGGGCGGGCACGGCGTACTGCGTGCCGTCGTACTGCCCCGCGGCGAGCGCGGCCGGGTAGAAGTCGTCCCAGTCGTACTCGGCATCCGTCCACTGCTCCAGCACGTCGCCGCGCAGGTCCATGAGTCCGCCCGTGGAGGCGAGCTGCGGCGTCCAGTTGTCGTCGGCCATGACGACGTCGTAGGTCGCGTCGGTGTTGGTCAGCTCGAGCATCGTCTTCGCGAGCTGGTCGTTGTACGGCACCCCGTCGATCGTGAGGTCGATGTAGGGGTAGTCCTTCTTGAACTCCGGGACCAGCGCGTCCTGCCACTGGCTCGCGTACGCGTCGTTGACGAGGATCTTCAGGTCGATCGGCTCATCAGCGGTTCCGAGGCCTCCGCCGTCGACGGCCGCAGGCGTGTCACCGCCGGACGCGCATCCCGCCAGGAGCAGGGACGACGCGGCGAGAGTCGCGCCGGCGACGAGGGCCAGTCGCCGCCGCCTTCCATTCAGGTGCATCATTGCATTCTCTTTCTCTTGGTTTTCGGCAGTCAGGTCCTGCCGGGTCGGTCGCTCGGTGAGACATGCTCACGTCGCGTGGAACAAAGGGTCAAGGTTCCTGCACGTACGTGCAGGCAAGTTCTCGAGCGGAGTCCTCATCGATGACGAGATCCGTGATGAGACCCGCCGCGAGGGCCGCGTGGAGCGCCTTCATGCGCCCCGGATCGTTGACAATGCAGATCCGGCGCGGGGTCTCCCGCAGAGCTGCGAGATCGGGTCCGCTCGAGCGCTCGTTGAGCGCGATCCCCTCGTGGGTGCCGTCCGCGCGCAGGAAGACCGTCGCGACGTCACCCACGGCGCCGTCGGCGACCAGCTGCGCGCGGTCGCGCTCGTCGAGGTAGCCGTTCCGGTAGACATGCCCCCGAATCCGTGAATCCGGATCTCCGATGCCGAAGATCGCGGCATCCATGCGCGTATGGAGCGTGCGCACCCTCGCGACGCTCCGCTCCCGCCACATCGCGTTGCGCGTCGACGCCTCATCGAAGAACGCCGGAACGGGAAGGGGCTCGACGCGTGCCGAGAACGCCTCGGCGAACCGGTCGAGGATGTTCCCCACATAGTCGATGCCGAAATCGTCGGCGTAGGCCGCGCCGTTGAGCTGCACGATCGTCACGTCAGTGGTGCTGCGCTCCACCAGGTGACGGCTGACCTTGGCCATCGTCGTGCCCCAGGCGACCCCGACGACGCTCGACGGCTCGATCATGGCCGAGATGAGGCGTCCGGCATGGCGTGCCACCCGGTCGCTCCGCTCCTGTGCCCGCATCCCCTCCTGCACGGGGATGACGTAGGCGGTGACCCCGTCGTGCAATCGGATGCTGTGCTGCAGCTGCGAGATGCCGTCGGACGGCGTCTTCACCCGGATGTCGACCAGACCCATGTCACGGGCATAGGTCAGCAGACGCGAGATGGATGAGCGGCTCATGTGCATGGAGTCCGCGATCGCCTTCATCTTGAGGTCGCGCACGTAGTACAGCTGCGCCGCTTTCAGGGCGAGCTTGGTGCGGTCCGCGATCTCGGGCATGGCAGATGTCAGAACGCGGAGACGCCGGTGAGCGCGCGGCCGATGGACAGGGCGTGGATGTCGTCGGTGCCCTCGTAGGTGCGCACCGCCTCGAGGTTGGCCATGTGGCGCATGACGGGGTACTCGGCGCAGACGCCGTCACCGGCCGTCAGCTCGCGCGCCGAACGCGCGATGGCGATCGCGGTGCGGACGTTGTTGAGCTTCGCGATGCTGATCTGAGCAGGCTGGAGAGAGCCCTTCGACTTGCGGGCGGCGAGGTGGAGCGCGGTGAGCATGCCGTTCTGATAGCCGACCATCATCTCGGCCAGTCGCGCCTGCACGAGCTGCTTGCCCGCCAGGGGCTCGCCGAACGATCGCCGGGAGTGGGCGTAGTCGATCGACAGCGCGAGGCATTCGCGCGCCACCCCCATGACGCCCCACGCGATGCCGAAGCGCGCCTCGTTGAGGCAGCTCAGCGGCGACGACAGACCTGCGGAGCGTTCGAGCACCGCATCGGCCGGCACCCTGACGTCCGTCAGCGTGATCTCGCACTGTACCGAGGCGCGCATGGCGTGCTTGTGCTCGATCGGCGTCGCGACGAAGCCTGCGGCATCCGTCGGGACGATGAAGCCGCGCACCCCCTCGGGCGTGCGAGCCCAGACGATGGCGAGGTCGGCAAGGGTCGCCAAGCCGATCCATCTCTTGGCGCCGTTGATCACCCAGTGACCGCCGTCGCGGACGGCTGTCGTCGTCATCGCGCCCGGGTCGCTGCCGCTGTCGGGCTCCGTGAGCGCGAAGCACCCGAGCAGCTTCCCCTGGGCCATCTCGGGGAGCAGGTCGCGACGCTGCGCCTCGGAGCCGAACTTGCTGATGGCGGTCATCGCGAGCGATCCCTGCACCGAGACGAATGTGCGCCATCCGCTGTCGCCCGCTTCGAGCTCTGCGCACACGAGCCCGTAGGCGGTGGCGCTGGCCCCCGCACAGCCGGGGTCTTTCAGATGCATGCCGAGGAATCCTTCGGCGGCGAGCGCCGGGATGATCTCGGCACGGAAGTGCGCCGCCTCGAAGTCGGCCTCGATGACGGGAGCGATCGACTCGGCGACCACGCGCTGTGCGCGCGCAGCCCATTCGAGGTCGGGCTTCGCGATCTCATCGCGGATGTCGAGCAGTTCGTCGACGGCTCGTCGCCCTGCAGTGGTCATTGTTCCGTCTCCTTCTGCATGCGGTTGATTCGTTCCCGGATCACGTCTGCGCCTTCGCCGACAGCGGGAGGCGCCAGCGGGTAGTCGACGGGCGTCTCCGAGAAGGTGAGGGGGTTGCGGATCATGGGCACCGCATCCCCCGCACGCACCGTCGGCTCCAGCCCGATGCGTTCGGCGAACGCGATCCCCTCCGCCACCGTCTGGATGGGAGCGCTGGGCACCCCGGCGTCGGTGAGCACGTCGAACCATTCGCTCGCCGTCCGCGCAGCCAGTGCCGCCGCGATCTCCGGCCGCAGGTCGGCGCGGTGCGCGTTGCGTGCGGCAGGCGTCGAGAATCGCGGATCCGCGACGAGGTCGGCGCGGCCGATGACGGCGCAGAGCCGTGCGAACTGCGCGTCGTTGCCCACGGCGACGATCAGTGGCTGATCGGCGGTCGGGAACGGCTCGTAGGGGTAGAGGCTCGGGTGCTCGTTGCCCATGCGACGCGGATTCGCGCCCGCGGCGACCTGGGCCTGGGTCTGGTTGACCATCGATGAGAGAGCGACAGAGAGAAGATCGGTCTCGATGATCTGCCCGCGTCCGGTGAGCTCGCGGTGGCGCAGAGCGGCAACGATGCCCAGTGCGGTGTGCAGCCCGGTGAAGACGTCGAACAGCGCGAAACCCGCACGGAACGGGTCGCCGTCTGCGGGACCGGTCGTGTCCATGAACCCGCTGAGGGCCTGCACCATCAGGTCGTAGCCGGCGTATCTCGCGCCTGCTCCCGTGCCGAAGCCCGTGATGGAGGCATAGACGAGGTCGGGGCGGCGCTCGGTCAGCGAGGCCGCGTCGAGACCGAACTTCTGCAGCCCGCCGGCTTTGAAGTTCTCGACGACGACATCGGCGTGGTCGATGAGCTCCTTCACCTGCGCGAGGTCTTCCGGCCGGGTGAAGTCGAGCACGATCGAGCGCTTGTTGCGGTTCGCCGACTGGAAGTACGTGGCGGTGTCACCGTCGAAAGGCGGCGCGAAACGCCGGGTGTCGTCGCCCTCTGCGCTTTCCACCTTGATGACGGTGGCGCCCATGTCGGCCAGGAGCATGGTGCAGTAGGGACCCGCCAGAATCCGCGACAGGTCGACGACGATCACGCCGGCCAGCGGTCCGGGACGGTCATCGGCGAGGATGCCGCTCATGCGTCGACCTCGATCTGTGTGAGTCCGGTGGCCACGCACGCGGGCTTCTCGCGTCCGTCGATCTCGATCGTGTGCGTCACGGTCAACCGGACGCCGCTGTCGGTGCGGACCGCGGCGTCGAGCATGATGCTGTCGCGCACCCGCTCCCCCACCCGCACCGGATGCGGGAATCGGATGCGGTCGTAGCCGTAGTTGATGACGGCACGTGCGTCCTCGATGGTGAGCACCTCCGCCATGAACGAAGGGATCAGCGACAGCGTGAGGAGTCCGTGCGCGATGGTCGCCCCGAAGGGCCCGGTCGCGGCGCGGGTCTCGTCGACGTGCAGCCACTGATGGTCACGCGTCGCCTGTGCGAAGGCGTTCACCCGCTCTTGATCGATCTCGATCCACTCGCTCACGCCGAGCGGCCGCCCGGCGTGGCGGAGGAGCTCGCCCACCTGTGCTGACCTCGTCATGCTCTCCCCGTCGAATGCATTGGTGTGTGGTTCTGCGGAGCCTTGTCCGCATCGTCGATCAATTAGTGTAAGGATTACACCGAACTCATGAATGTGCAACTCGACGTCGAAGGAGACCCATGACGATCTTGACGGAGGCCAGGCAGGCCACCGACTACCTGAACCTGTACGACAGCCTCAGCGACGAGGAACGCGCCATCGCGCTGCGCGTCCGCCGCTTCGTCGACGATCGGCTGCTCCCCGTCATCAACGACTACTGGGAGCGAGCGGAGTTCCCCGCCGAGCTCCTCCCCGACATCGCCGAGCTCGGCGTCATCGGCACCACCATCGCCGGGCATGGCTGCCCCGCGATGACCCCGCTGGCGAGCGGTCTGGTGGCCCTGGAGATGTCGCGCGGCGACGGCAGCGTCAACACCTTCCTCGGCGTGCAGTCCGGGCTCACGATGGGCACGATCGACATGCTCGGCTCGGAGGAGCAGAAGGCCCGCTGGCTTCCGTCCCTCGCCTCGCTCGACGCGATCGGCGCCTTCGCCCTCACCGAGCCCGATCACGGCTCCGATTCGGTCGCGCTCGAGACCACCGCGACGCAAGAAGGCGACGAATACGTGATCAACGGCGCGAAGCGATGGATCGGGAACGGTCACTGCGCCGACGTGATCGTGCTCTGGGCCCGCGATACCTCCGACGGCAAGGTGAAGGCCTTCATCATCGAGAAGGATGCCGACGGCCTTCACCCGCACGGATATCACGCCGACGTCATCACCGGGAAGATCGGCAAACGCGCCATCCTGCAGCCCGACATCCGGCTCGAGAACGTGCGCATCCCCGCGAGCAACAAGCTGGCGAAATCGACCTCGTTCCGCGATGCCAGCGCGGTGCTCGCCCGCACACGGTCGGGAGCCTCCTGGGAGGCCACCGGCCATGCGATGGCGGCCTATGAGATCGCCGCCGATTACGCTCAGCGACGTCAGCAGTTCGGAAAGCCCATCGCCCATCACCAGATCGTGCAGCTGCGGCTGGCGAAGATGCTGGCCGAGGTCACGGCGATGCAGCTCATGTGCTTCCGCCTCGCCGAACTGCAGCAGGAGAACGAGCTCACCGGCCCCATGGCGTCGTTGGCCAAGATGTTCACCGCTGAGAAAGGCCGCTGGGTGTGCTCCGAGGCCAGAGACATCCTGGGCGGGAACGGCCTGCTCCTGGAGAACCACGTCGCCCGGCACCTGACCGACATGGAGGTCGTCTACACGTACGAGGGCACCGATACGATCCAGGCGCTGCTCGTCGGCCGCGACATCACGGGGGTGTCAGCATTCCGATGAATGACTCGACCTACGAAACGGACATCCCCCGGCAGACGCCGCGGTTCCGCGGACGCATCGCGGTGGTCACCGGAGCGGCGCGCGGGATCGGCGCGGCCACCGCCCTCCGCCTCGCGCGTGAAGGCGCCCGAGTGGCGATCATCGACCTGGACGAGAGCGCCGCCGCCGCCACCGCCGCGGAGATCTCCCGAGATGAGCAGGCGCGGCTGGCAGGCGGCGCCTCGACAGGGCACGGCGCCGACATGACCAGCGCCGCACAGGTCGACGACATCGTCGATCGCATCGTCAGCGACCAGGGGCGCCTGGACGTGTTCGTCAACAACGCCGGTGCGACCCGCGACGATCTGCTCTTCCGCCTGTCGCCCGCCGACTGGGACTTCGTGCTCCAGACGAACCTGACCTCCGCGTTCAACGGACTGCGCGCGGCGCAGCGCCACATGACCCGGAGCCGATCCGGCGCGATCGTCAACCTCTCCAGCCGATCCGCCCTCGGCAACCGCGGCCAGGCCAACTACTCCGCGGCGAAAGCCGGGATCCAGGGGCTCACCGCCACGGCGGCCATCGAACTCGGTCCTTTCGGCATCCGCGTCAACGCCGTCGCACCCGGCTACGTCGCGACATCGATGACGGCCGCGGTCGCCGACAGGATCGGCATGGACGTGCAGGCCCATCAAGACCAGGTCGCGGCCGCCACTCCGCTGCGGCGCGTGGGACAGCCCGAGGAGATCGCATCGGTGATCGCGTTCCTCGCGAGCGACGACGCCTCGTACGTCTCCGGCCAGACACTGCATGTCAACGGCGGCGCGCGATGAGCGCTGCCCGAGGAAAGGATCCCCGATGACCGCGAGCTTCGTCTACGACGCCGTCCGGACGCCGTTCGGCCGCGTGGGGGGCGCGCTCTCCGCCTTCCGCCCCGACGACCTCGCCGCCGCAGTGATGCGGGCGGCGATCGAGCGGACCGGAGCCGACCCCGCCCAGATCGACGATGTCGTCTTCGGAAGCGCGAACCAGGCCGGCGAGGACAACCGGAACGTCGCGCGGCTCGCCGCCCTTCTCGCGGGGTTCCCGACGAGCGTGACCGGGGTGACCGTCAACAGGCTCTGCGCGTCGTCGCTCGACGCGGTGTTCCAAGGTTCGCGGGCGATCGAGTCGGGCGACGCGCGGCTGGTCATGGCGGGCGGAGTCGAGTCGATGAGCCGGGCGCCCTGGGTCGTGGAGAAGTCGGCGAAGCCGTTCTCGGCCGTCGGGAACCAGACGATGTGGAACACGGCGATCGGCTGGAGGATGGTGAACCCGCGACTGCCCGGGCACTGGACCATATCGAACGGCGAGGCCGCGGAGAAGACGGCACGCGAGGCGGGCATCTCCCGCGAGCAGCAGGATGCCTTCGCGGCACGCAGCCATGCGAAGGCGGCGCAGGCGTGGCGCGACGGCATCATGGATGCCGAGGTCGTTCCGATCGCCGGGGTCGCGGTCGGCCGAGACGAAGGCATCCGAGACGAGTCGAGCCTTGCCCGGTTGAGCGCGCTGCCGCCGCTGTTCGCCGAGGACGGCACGGTCACCGCCGGCAACTCGTCGTCGATCAACGACGGCGCCTCTGCCGTCCTGCTGGGAAGCGAGGATGCGCTGCCGACCGAACCCCTCGCCCGCATCGCCGGCCGCGGCTGGCACGGCGTCGATCCCGACCGATTCCCGACAGCACCGATCGAAGCCGTCAACAAGGCTCTCTCTCGCGCGGGACGGTCGTGGTCCGACGTCGATTTCGTCGAGCTCAATGAGGCCTTCGCCTCGCAGAGCCTCGCGTGCCTCCAGGGGTGGCCCGAGCTCGACCCCGAGCGCCTGAACATCCACGGCGGCGCGCTGGCGATCGGCC
>JAEYVZ010000035.1 GCA_023431405.1 Actinomycetes bacterium | reverse complement strand
AACCTGCGGTCTCGATCTTGATGTCGTTGCGGAGATCGAGAACTTGCTCGTTCGTCACGGCAGCGCCTCTACATCGTCGAAGTTCGCCGCGAAGGCGACAAGCGCGTCCAGTCGAAGCGAGTAAGCGACCTTCACAATGCCGCCGGGAACGGCGTCCGCGTCGATCCGGGGGAACGCGTCACTGACCACGAAGCGGAGCCAGTCTCCCGTGACGAATCGCCACTGCTCGTAGTACTCGTCCGTGATGTCGAGACCGAGAGCTGTCAGCGCCGCCTCCCACACCTCAACTACGTCACCTCCGTGAGCAGACGCGAGTGCACCCACTTCGTTGACGATGTCGACGAATCGGAGCTCGGCCCCAGTGTCGACCCCGACTCGCTCGAGCGGAAGGACGAGGAGGTCGAGCCCGTCCGGCAACGGCGAGGTCTGAGCCGGCGGCGAGATGCGAACCTCCGTCGGCGGTCGATGTGTCGACTTGACCTCGATCGCGTTTCCCGCCGCGAACTCGAAGTCGTGGAGGGCGCCGAAAGGACCGCCCCAGGAATCGAACACGTCCCACGTCCGAGCAGGGTCGCCGCCTTGCAGGCGAAGCAGGAGAAGCAACTCGGCGAGGAGACCGCGTATCTCGTCCTCGCTCAGCCGACCGGGCCTCCGTTGCGAGAACCGTTTGAACTCACTGATCGCGGTGACGAGTAGGCTGCCCGGATCAAGACTGCCCTCGGTCTGGGCCGTCCTCTCGAGGACGTAGTCGACGAGCTTCAAGAACAGCATGCTCAGACCGGAGTCCGTGGAGGCGATTCGTACGAAGTCATCCGACCCGCTTCGATCCGTGGTCACCGAGAAGCCTCTGCCGTCCGGCACGAACTGCTCTGGTCGCAAAGAGAGCTTCGCGATCAGCGCGGGGCGCCCATTGAAATTCTGCGCGAGGAATGTGACGCGAGGGTGCGGGAGCTGGACGACCCGCTCATTCTTGCCGGCCAGCGCAGCAGCGAAGGCCCCTTGAATAGTGCTGTTCATTCGTCGTCGCCTCCATCCACATCGTCACCGTCATTGACGTAGCCCCGCATATTCGCCCACCAGACGGTGTTCACCCAGAACTTCTGCACTCTTCGGGCGTTGATTCGCGCAGCCGCCTCGGCAACGTCGATCGCAGGGAAGGCGAGCACGACTGCGACAAGTGGGTCGCTCGCAGGGACGAACAGTCTCGACGTCTCGGAGTTCGACCCGTCCGGCTTCTCCGAGGTCAGCGTGTAGAGAAGAATCATCGGGTGGTTGAGCCGCTGAAGCACTCGCTGCTCGGTCGGTTTCTCATCGGTGCCGAGTGACGCGAGGAGCTTCTGTCTGCTCTCCGGCGTCAGCGCACCGACGAGATTCGACGCCGTGGCAACCCGGCGGTTGCCGACCTCAATGGTCGTACCGTCAACGGTCAACGAATTGCGCAGACTGCTCTTGACTTCGACTCCTGGCGCGACGGTGACTTCGGTCTCGCCGCCGCGAACGAGTACGACGTCCCATGATTCTCCGCCTTCAGCCTCGCTCAAGTACGGCGCGATCTGAGGGACCGCCTGGCCGGGGGCGAAGCCGAAGAACGGATCCCGACGATCGGCGCGGAACTTGGTGAAGAAATCCTCGATAAGGCTGAGAGGCGCATTGCGCCAAGTGGGATAGCCAGCTGCCGAGTCGATGGGCGCAGCCGTTCGGGAAAGCGCCCCGATCAGGTCGGATAGAGCTGCACGGTTCTGCTGACGGATCTCCGGGCTCGCGTCGAGATAGTACGACTCGAACTTGTTCCCGTGGATCAGCACATCGCCGCTGGTGAGCTCCGCATTCTGGCGCTTGTTCGCCGCAACGATCTCGAACCCTCCCGGGTGAGCGCGCACCCTGAGTCCGAAGTCGCGCGGTGTGAGCTCTTTCGCGCGCATCTCGACGAGGAGGTCTCGGAGTTCTCGAGTGACTTCAGCCGACCAGATGAAGTCGGCTTCAGTGGCTTCCGGCATCCAGATCCTGACGAGGTCGTCGTATCCCGGTCGGTAGCCGAACCAGCGTCCCATCTGCATCAGCGTGTCCATCGTGCGCGGTTCGCGGACGAAGTAGCTCACCTGCAGGCCGTCGAGCGTGAGGCCCCGCGCGAGGACATCGCCTCCTACGAAGATGGTTGGACGATCATCTTCAAGAGTTCGCTGTTGCGGCGTCATCTCGCGCCGCCTGCGGGCTCTCACCGTCGCGGTCCGGCTGTTCACCAGCTCGACCCGGATCGTGTCGGCGACCGCTTTCAGCCACGGCGTGACACTCTCCCATGTCTCGTCGGGTCTGATGCCTCCGAACTCTTCGTCCCACACTGCGCGCAACCTGCCGCCGAAAGCACTCAGGGGAGCGTCGAAGTCACGGGAGAGCTCAGCCGCAACGAGTCCATTCAGCGACATCACGAAGAGCTCGATGAGCTCGCTGAACTTCTCCTGGATGTCGTTGAAGCGCGACACGTTCACCAGCATCGAGGCGGGGCCGAACCGTCCTTGGTTGCGAAGCAGGCGCAACGCCGTTCCGAGGTAGAACGTCATCACCGCGGCTTCGAGACTTCCAGGGAGGTCGTCGACCGGGTGAGTCTTCTTGTGCTTGATCGGCAAGAGGTCGATGCAGTCCGCGACGTCCTGCCGGATCGCCGGATGCTCGCCGGCGAAGTATCGCCCGATTCCCTGATAGTTGCTCGGGCTGCTCATCACCCGGATGTAGTCGGCGGGGAAGAGATCTTGACCGAGGTCCTCATTCTCGGCGGCGTGATCGATGAAGATGTTCGCAAACGGGGTGGCGGTGATGCCCAGGTAGGAGCTTCGTCGGGATGTGTCGAGCAACCGCCGAATCGCCGCGTTGACCCGGGTCGGATCGGTATCGCTCCCCGTATTCGGAGTCCCCCAGTCCGCTTCGTCATCGATCAGCACGAGCGGCATATCCAGCCGGCCGCCATTCGTCTGCTGCTTGATGTAGGTGGTGACGTTCTGTATGACCTTCGCGTTCTTCTTGATCACCAAGACGGTGGGCAGCGCGTCCTGAATCCAGTTCAGGCCTGCTCTCGTCTTCCCCTTGCTGAAGTCTCCGTCGACCGTCGTCAGGACATTGGCGCGGATCGAGTGGTCGAACTCTGCCACCCCGATCGGGTCGAGGGCGGACGTCGAGATGTTCTCGCCGATCCGGCTCGTGTCGTAGCCGATGAGGTCGGAGTCCATGCGAACCTGTGTCTGGCGTCTCAGATCGTTCGTGTGGCCGCCGATGACGATGATGAGCCGATAGCCGTAGTCGATCGCCTTGTTGAGGATCCCGATATAGGTCGCCGTCTTGCCCGACTGGACTTCTCCCAAGAGCAGACCGCGCCGTGCCATGTCCTTCTGATCGGTGGGGTCGCCGAGAAGCTCCACCACTTCGTCTGTCTGATCCGCTAGATCGTCGATAACGGACTTCGCCCAGTCGCGCGAGATCAGAAGTTGCCTGTAGGCGTTCCAACGATCGTGCCGCACAGAATCGCGGCGATCCTCCAGCCATTTCTTGAAGGTGCGAGGGTCGTAAACCGTGCCGCCGCCGGCAAGCACGACCTCTTCCTCCTGTGTGATCTCCGCGACCACCTCGTCGACGTCATCTCTCGTCAAGTCCTTGAAGAGAAACTCTGCGAATCGGTGTGCGAGGTCGGAGAGGACCACGTAATCCACGGTCGCGTTGCCCTCGATGAGTTGCTGCTTGAGTGAACGCTTGAGGCTGAGCTGCCGATCAGTCAGTGCCAACTTGTTTCTCCTGCCAGACCATTCGAACCTTCTCCTCCAAACCGCTCATCGCGCTGAACGGCTCGACGTGCTTCAGCATCGCGATAACGCTCTCTATGGGTGGCAGGGCGTCGTTGGAGTCGCGGAAGAGGCGGAGCGACTCGAGGGACGTGTTCTCGACACGCTCCGCAACCACGACGGGAGCGTTGCCCGCCATCTCCGCGAACACATCCTGCATCGGGAAGGCATCGGCGAGCGACTCGAGCAACCGGAGAACACGGGATGCATCTGTCGTCGACAGGCCGCTCAGCAGGGCTGACACGAGGGGATTCTCAAGATTGACTTCGTACCTGAAGCCGTCACGCTCGCGTATCTTCTCCCACAGGTGCACCGCGCTTGATCCGACCTCTTTGCGGCCCCGATAGGTGTACACCCGCCTTCCCTTTTCGATGACGCCGCTGATGATGCGACGCAGCTCTGTCTTGAAGGAGGCAGGTGGCTCTGCCCGCGACTTCTTGATGTCGAGATGCCACAGGTGATCGATCGAGTTCGGCACGTCGACCTGAACACGGGTCTGCTTCGAGATCTCATCCATCCGCGCCAACCCGTACCAGTGCCCGTGCGAGATCAGTCTCTCGTTGCGGTAGATGTAGAAGCCTTGCGCCTCTCGCATTCGGAGTCCCAAGTCGGGACGCTGGCGTTCTTCAGCGGTTAGTCCGGAAACATGCGGCAGAGTGTGCGCTGTAACGCTCACCTGACTGCCGCCGATGGCGATGTGCTGTGTGGGTGATGTCTGGGTTCTCGGATTCGACGTGAGGAATGGATCGAGCGGCATCACGACGTTGCCATTGACCACGATCTGGACGCTGTCTGCGCGTCGCTTCATGTAGCGATGGAACACGAGAGCCAAGCTCTCGATGAGGGGCGCGACACGTTGACGCATCATCTCGCTCGGGTCGGTAGCGTCGCCGATCAGAAGGTCGAGATCGGTCCAGATGACCAGTGTTCCTGATTCCCGGTCCTGTAGTCGGATTGCCCAAGGAGCATCAGCTATCTCGGCGGCCGACAGTCGGAGCAGACTCCATCTCCCAGTTCGTTTGACGTGATCGATGTCCCAGCGCAGGCCGGTAGTCTCCCCGTGCTGCTTTGTGATGACGGTCAGGCACCGCGCCTGTGACAGCGACGCCGTCTTGAGCCCCAGCCCGAACCTACCGAGATCCGTCGCGGCGCGTTCGCCGGCAGAACCCGCAAGACGCAGCGCAGCGAGGGCCTCCGTCGGCGACATCCCAGCGCCATCGTCCAAGATCGCGACATGCGAAGCCGTAACGGGTTCGAGGTCGATTTCAATGCGTCGGGCGCCGGCGGAGATGCTGTTGTCGACGAGGTCTGCCACTGCGGCTTCGAGGGAGTACCCCACGGAACGCATGGATTCCAGAAGGTCGACGCTCGGGGCGACGTCCATCTCTTCCACGTCGATTCCCCCTATCCGATCCCGTCGAGTGCTGCGACCATTCTGGTGCGCGACGCCGACGTCGCGACTGCACCGGATCGGCTATTCCGACGCCACGATGCTCGCAAGGTCGATGTTGGCTTCGACTGAAGGATAGGGAAGCCCCGCGAATGACTTGAACAGTGCCGTGAAGATCGCCTCAGCTCCCTTCACTGGGACGGCCATTCCGACCTGCTTTCGCACGCTGTCCTTGCGCCCCTCGAACACGAAGTCGTCCGGGAATGTTTGAAGTCGCGCCTTCTCACGGTTCGTGAGGGCGCGATTGGCCAACCAGTGGTACATGTGCGAACCGCCGCCGCCTGCGCCCGTGACGGTGTACGCAGGCTTGTTGGGTTCGAGTCGCTTGTAGGTTGTGCTGAGGGTCGTCTTCGTCTTGATGCGGAGGCGCTCGGGCAGGACCTCTAGGACTCGGGGGGAGAACGCATGCTCGCCCGGGCGCATATAGCTCAGACGCTCGACGACATCCGGCGACTGGCGAGTGAACTCGTGATTCGGCGCGTACAGCGCGATCGGCGGCGAGGTGATCCCGGTCTTCGCGGTCACGTCAGCATCGCTGTAGATCTCGGGCGAGGGCACGCGGAATTCGACGTCGACGTCTTCACGGATGCCGACGATCACGATCCGTTGCCGTCGCTGCGGGACTCCGTAATCGTCGAACGAGTAGAGGTGCGGAACGATCCTGTATCTCGGCCCATCTTCCGGTTGCTGAAGGTGCTGCAGTATCTGGCGAAACGCACGTCCCTCGTTGGCGCCCCGGAGGCCCGAGACGTTCTCAGCGACAAACCACCTGGGAGTCTTCGAGGCCAGCACCTTCACGCCATACGAGTAGAGCGGTCCGAACTCTCCGCGAAGGCCCTTCCACTCACCGACGAGGCTATAGTCGTTGCACGGAAAGCCGAAAGCAAAACCCTCGATATCACTGAGCGCCTCGATGTCGAGTTGGTGCACGTTCTGATGCACGATTCCACCGCCAGCGGTCGGTAGCTCTGTCGACGACTCGACGACTACGGCGTCTTCCCCGTATTCGGGAACCAGGATATTCCGTCGATACGTTTTGCAGGTATCGAGGTCGAAGTCGTTGGCCCACGCATGCGTCAGCTCGACGCCGTCGATTGCGCCTGCTGCTCGCCGTGCACCGAGCGCCATCCCACCCGGGCCGCTGAACAGTTCTCCCATACGGAAGGACAGCTCGGTCACAGTGCGCTCCTCGGTGTGTCGACTTTCGATAGCAGCCTACCGGTCCGTCGCGAAGGCGCAACAACGCAGCGCCGAGGTTCACCGCGAAGGCTCTCTCGAACACTAGTTCGACCCTATGACATTGAACGTCAGAGGTAGCCTACTGAGATGTCCTGGGCGAGCACGGAAGGATCGCGCAACTCGATGCGGTCGAACCGGCGCCGGGACACATTGCCCGAGCTTGCAGTGCGCCGACGTCTTCACGCTGCCGGTCTCCGCTACCGCGTCGACTTCGCACCGCTCGGCGGGCGGCGCAGGGCGGACATCGTATTCACACGGCAGCACGTCGCCGTGTTCATCGACGGTTGCTATTGGCACGGCTGCCCGGATCACGCGACCTTTCCGAAGAGGAACAGCGACTACTGGCTGCCGAAGCTCGCGCGCAACGTTGAGCGCGACCGTGAGACAGATCAGTCGCTGCGCGAAGCGGGATGGACGGTCTTGCGCTTCTGGGAGCACGAGTCACCGGACGACGTTGCCCGTCGAATCGCGGTCGCCGTCCGATGAGTCCGGCTTCTGCCAACGGGCTTCTTCATTCACAGTTCGACCACACTCACGCCCAGCACCGTTCGAGTCGGATACTTCCGGTTGGTTCCTGTCCTATGGACGAGCCGAACCATCGGTCCCGTTGGCATGCCCGTGCCCTCCAGGGTTCTGCTCGAAGGCTGCCAGAACCTCTTCGAGGTGCATGTGGAGCACGTCGTAGGCCTGCATGTAGAACGTGTGGTCCATGGATGGCCACGGCGTGTCGTCGAGGTCGGCAACGACCTCTCGAGCTTCGCGGATCGCTGTCTGCAGCCGTGTCTCGATTCCGGGCAGGCTCTGGATCCAGGCGTCGATGACGCTGAACGGGATCGGGGCGAAGTCGTGCGCGTCGACGCCCACGTGGAACTGATACCCGTTCGGGCCATAGTCCCGCGCGTGGGTGTGCCCGTGGATGAGCGGGATGCCGTCGTCCCAGCGTGGGCGAGCGCTTTGCTTCGCGCCGAAGCGCGGTCTGGAAGCCTGGCTCGCGCCACACGTCGATGACATGCTGGGCGGCGCTGGCGAAAGCGGTCGCGAAGGTGCTTCGCGGGGTTGCGTCGATGAGTGCCATGGGTTCACCTCCTCACAAGAGTTGTGGGTGCCGGCAAGGACCACGCTGGATCGGCAGTGGACCGCGTGACTTTGAGTTCGGACTGCCCAGTACGCGCGACCGAGAACGCAAAGTCGATCAGGATATGCCCGGCGGCGAAGCGGGTCAAGAAGCAGTGCGACTGTGGCTCCGGGAACTGGGTATTGACGGCGAGTCAGCGCTCCCCGTATCCTGATCAACTTTGCTTCGCGCTGACCCGACCCTCGACACGGACGGCGTGACCCAAGGATTCAGCGGGCGACAACTCGATTCGAAGGGAGGTGAACTCATGGGGAAGTACAACCGCGACCAGAACTGCTGGTCTCGTGGGGAGGTGAGCGACGCCCGTCTGCACCAGCACTCCGGACCCCAGCACGCTTTCGGCGGCTGGGAGAAGGTCAGCAACGGGGACGGCTCGTACTGGATGCGCGAAACGCACCGGTAGCTTCCTGACCCCGCTGGGAAGAGCTCGCATGGCTCTTCTCAGCGGGGTGCATCGGCATGGTGCCAACGCGCCAGCGGACCTGGCAATCTGGCTTGACTAGAAGGGGACTGAGGTGTCGAGAGAGCCGGACGAAGAGATCAAGAGGACTCGCCTGTACGCGACGGCGGGAACCGCCTACGCGTCGCGGATGCTGACTCAGCTTGCGGTCAGCAACATGAAGGCGCTCAAAGGCGATCATGTCGTTCCGCTGGCGCCGCTCACCCTCGTGTTCGGGCCGAACGCTGCAGGCAAGTCGTCGATAATCCAGTCTCTGCACCTACTCGCGCAGAGTGTGCGCGCCGACGCGTTCACACCGCAAGGTCCGTTCGTTGATGTGCAGGACTTCGCTAGCGTCATCAGCGGACATGACACCTCTCGGGAACTGCGCATTGGGATTCGATTCCTCGTCGAG
Organism: Actinomycetes bacterium; assembly: GCA_023431405.1. Taxonomy (GTDB): domain Bacteria; phylum Actinomycetota; class Actinomycetes; order Actinomycetales; family Microbacteriaceae; genus Microbacterium. The sequence goes on along the minus strand of JAEYVZ010000035.1, from coordinate 41,426 downwards.
GAGGAAGATTCCGACGCCGTCATGCTTGCAAGCACAGGCGACGATGAGACGGACCTCGTCCCATCGATCAAGCTCGAGGGCGGCGTTACCCTGGCCTTCGGGGACTCGCAGGACGGTCGCCCACCCGCCGTCCGCGCTGATCTGGGCCTGGGTGACGCGAGCCTGATCGAGCCCAAGGACCCCGTCCCTGTACTCGAGGGTTTCGATGACGACACTGGTCCCTACGGCCCTTTCTACTTGCGGTGGATGGTCGATCTAGCGGATGGTCGCGCATCGGAGTCCCTCGCGTTGACTCTTGAGAGGCTTCATCCGCACGATCGGGAAGTCCGTAGCGCCGCAGCGCTACTACGGCTCGCATCAGAGTGCGTTTCGTCGGGGTACGCGTCGGGGGCCCGCCTCGAGTACTGGACAGAGCCGATGGATTGGCAGCAAGGTCTGCACGCCCCATCGCGACTGACACTGTCGATTCACCCCGCCTCCGCGCCGCTTACCGGTCGACAGGCAATCCAGGTCGGCGGTCGCGGGCTCACTCCCGAGGACGAGACCACCTTCCACGGTGTCCTGGAAAAGTGGGCCGCGGGCAGGACCCAGCCGGCAACATTTGACAGGTTCGGATCGCTCGTTCGGGCGTTCGGGAGCGTTGAAGAGGAGGCTCGAGGGTTGCTCCGATCCGATCTCCTTGGCGAGGACAACTCTCCTGCGGCGCACAGATATCGCGATAAGCGAGAGTGGGACCACCGACCCGAGACGGAGCTTGTACGACTCGGTCCCATCCGACCGACACCGAGCCGCGTCCACGTCGAGGGCAACACGTCTGACACCGCGGCGCTGGCGCTGATCCGCCGTCTGTCTCGTGGCGACCACCTCCTGCGCAGCGTGAATGAGTGGCTCGAGCAACTGGAGATCCCCTACTCGGTCGAGATCGACCGACTAGTGTCCGCTCGGACCGGTGCGGAGTTCGGATTCTCGTTCGCGTTGACGGACACGCGAACTGGCATCGAAGTGAACATGGTTGACGTCGGGTACGGCGTGAGTCAGGTGCTGCCAATCATCGCGGCGTGTGCAGGTGCGCAAGCGAGCATTATCTGCATCGAGCAGCCTGAACTTCACCTCCATCCGCGCCTCGCGGCGAACCTCGCTGAACTTTTCGTGGACACAGCGAACCGCGGAAACCAGGTCATCGCGGAGACGCACTCCGAGAACATTCTCTTGCGGGTCCAACGCATGATCAGGGAAGGGCGCATCGCCTCAAAGGATGTTGCCGTGATCTACGTCGATAACCGAGGAGGTTCCGACGCGACTGTCCGACGACTACAGCTTGACGACGAGGGCGATCTCATCGATCGCTGGCCGGGTGGGTTCTTCGACGACAGGCTGGCGGACGTGCTGGGTGTCACTTCATGAGCGGGAAACCACGGATCCTCTTTCCGCTCGCGATTGACCCAGAGGCGCTCCTGAAGTTCAAGGACTCCGATCACAAGCAGACCCACGTCGCTGCCGAGAAGCTGGTGCGCGCGCACGGCATTCTGAGCTATGGACCTGGCGATGAACAGGCGCTCCTAGCCGCCATCGCGATTCTCACCGGCCGCCCGAATCGGCTGTGGTCTGCTGTGGTCGAGTACCTTGCCAAGAGTCGGCGGACAAATCGAGGTAGGCCGGCATCGCTTGCCGAGTTCCTGACGGGCGCAGCATCGGCCGATGACTCGGCAGAGCTTGTACGTCTCGCGCTCGTTGCGACGGGTGCTGGCGGCCAGTCGCGGAAGGCCGCCCAGCGCAATCTGACCGAGCGCGTGACCATGCCAAACATCGATGAGTCGAAGGCAATGGAGCAGGCCAGCAGCATCGGAACGTTCCCCAAGGGCGCGTCGCGCCAAGAAGTTCGTGAGCAACTCATCGAGCCACTTGCTAGCCGATCACGGCTCGTGCGAATCATGGACCCATACGTGTTCAGGAGCTTCTTGAAAGATCCCAAGCGCCCGCCAACTCACGTCGAGTGGCTTCTTCATGCCCTTCAAGAGTCGCTGCCCGAGAGCGCAACCATCTCTCTTGTTGGTGAGCTGGAGAATTCCTGGCACGTACGCGATCGCGAGAAGGATGAAGCGCGTGTCGGAGCATTCTTGGAAAAGAAGCTCGCGGCTCGCGCGCAGCCTCTGGAGGTCAAGGTGCGACTCGTTCAGTCGGCCTCGCCTCGCCTGCAGAACCGTTTCCTCTGGTTCGACTGTACCGACCCCTTCGACGTGCTCCATGAGTTCGCGCCCCTTGGCGGGGACCCGCTGAAGGATGAGTTCCGCGTCACCCGCCAGGAGCAGATCAACTTCACGGAAACTGCCCGACTTGCCAACGCCTACGAGAGCGCGACTCAACAGGGCATGGTAAGCGTCACCAAGCAGTTCCCGCTGCAGTGACGCCGGGCCAATGGACGTGAGGTGCTGGTCTCAAATGGACAGGTCGTCCTCAATAGTTCCGATTCGCAGGTGGACATTCCGGGTCCGCGTCTCGTGGATTCATGGGGTCGATGTGGACATCTCTGAGCGGTTCCTACACGACCCGCCACACAGCCCTACAACGTCTGCATGAGAGGGTGACGGCATGCGCACGAGTCTCGCGATCGACGGGCTGGCGAACGTGCGTGACCTCGGCGGACTGGAGCGGCAGGGCGGGTCACCGACCCCGACGGGCGTCTTCATCCGGGCGGAGCTGCTCGACCGTGTGACCGAATCCGGGTGGGCGGCGCTCCACGACCGCGGGGTGCGGACGATCATCGACCTCCGGCGCCCGGAGGAGACGACGGGCACCGCCCCCGACGGCATCCGCGTGTCGCGCGTCGACCTCGACGGTGACGAGCGCGACTTCTGGGCGCCCTTCGAAGCCGATGGCCGCTGGGGCACGCCGCTCTACTACGCCGCGCACCTGCGCGACCTGCCGCATCGCCTCGCGCAGGTGCTCCAGGCGATCGCTTCGGCACCGCCAGGGGTCGTCCTGTTCCACTGCGGGGCCGGCTGGGATCGCACCGGGCTCGTGGCCGCCGTCCTCCTCAAGGCGGTCGGCGTCACCGAGGATGCCGCGGCGGCGGACTATCTCGCCTCGTTCGCCAACGCGGAGGCGATGACCGCGCTCCACGGCCGCTCTTTCGACGTGAAGAAACGACACGAGGTGCTCACCACCTTCGGCCATACACCCGACTCGGCGTTCCGCGACATGTACCGCGCGCTCGACATCGCCGCATGGTTCCGTCACGCCGACATCGAGCCGCACGTGGTGCGCGAGATCACGTCGTGGCGCGGACACCTCGACGCCAACCCGTGAGTCGAGGCTCTCTCAGTGGAGCGAGCCGTCGGCATCGCCCTCGGTAAGCGACAGGAATGTGACGACCAGACCCGCCCGCGTCGGCGCTGCGCAGAAGAGGCCGGCGTCGATGTCGAGGCCCGGATCGAGGTAGGCGACCCGCACGAGCTGCCACGGCTCGTCGTCCACACGCGCGCGGACCGTCACCGCGTCGCCGGTGCGGCTGGCCCGCACCGTCACACGCCGACCCCTCCAGTGCTCGACCGGCGCCACCGACCAGTCGGAGGTGCCGTGCGTCACGACGGCACCGACCTGCGCCGCACCGTCGGATACCTCCACCCCCGCCTTGATCCACTCCGACGCCGATGCGCGGAGGAAGAGCCCCGCCTGGTCGAACTGCTCCGTGTAATCGAGGAGGAACGACACTTCGAGGGCGCGGCCGGCAGGCAGCGGCCGGATCAGAGCGTGCTCGCTGTCGTGCACGAAACCGTACGACGTGTGGCGCCAGGCGTCGCTGCCCTCGGCGGCCTCGACGAGCAGCCGGTCACCGTCCTGGCGCACGTCGGCGGGGGAGTGGGTCCACACGCTCGTGGCGAGCACGTCGGCCCACGCGGAGCCGGGTGCGCGGCCGGCACGGTCGGCGAGTGATCCGGGATTCGTGTCGTTCGGCATCCGCTCATTCTGCCGTCGCGGAGCGTTGCCGGCCGCAACCCACCCGTACAGTGAAGGCCATGACCGCTGCTTCCGATCTCCTGCTCCATGCCGAGGCGGTGCGCGATGCGGCCGCCGCCCGCACGAGGGCGGCACACCTCGGCGCCCAGATCGACGCGGCCCAAAAGCTGGTGGTCACGCGTCGCGCGGAGCTGGAGGATCTGAAGCGACGCCACGCAGTGGAGGAGGCGGACGTCCGCCGGCTCGAGCGTCTCTCGCCGACGCGACTGTGGGCGACGCTCCGCGGCGACGCCGACGAGCGTCTCGCCGTCGAGAAGGCCGAAGCGGATGCCGCGGGCCGCGCTGTCGTGGCCGCCCAACAGCGGCTCGATCATGCGACGGATGCCGCGCAGCGGCTCATCGCGGAGCGCTCGCGCCTGGGTGACACCGAGGGCGCCTACCGCCGCGAGGTCGCCGCGTTCGAGGGTGCGCTGCATGCCGGCGGCGGGGTGGCGGCATCCGAGATCACCGCGATCGTCGACGAACTCGGACGGGTCGTCGAGGAGAGCCGCGAGATCGACGAGGCCGCGCACGCGCTGCACGACACGCGGTCGACGCTGGCTGAGGCGTACCGGCTGCTCGAGAGCGCGGGCGGGTGGGCGACCTACGACACGTTCTTCAACGGGGGATTCCTCGCAGACATGGTGAAGCACAGCCGCATCGACGAGGCGACGCGCGCGTTCGTCGCCGTCAACCGCGCCCTGGAGCAGCTGTCGAACGAACTCGCCGACATCGACGCCCCCGCACTGCGCGGTGTGGAGATCTCGCAGTCGCTCGCGGTGTTCGATGTGCTGTTCGACAACATCTTCAGCGACTGGATGGTGCGAGACCGCATCGCACAGGCGAAGAACGAAGCGCTCGACCTCGCTGCGCGCCTCGACGACCTCGCGCGCTATCTCGGCGACCGAGCCGCCGTCGCCGCACGGAGGATCGCCGAGCTGACCGCGCAGCGTGAGCGCGTGGTGGCCGGCGCGGTGCAGGCCGCCACACCCCGCTGACACCGGGTTCGGGCTGCGCGTAGGGAAAGCGCAAGGAGGCGGCACTCGGGCCGTATGGATTCCGTGAGGACCCCCGGAAACGCATTCCGGCGGGTGTTGGATCGGGAATCGCGTCGGCACCCCGGCGCCGCGTCCCGCAGGGCGCGTTCGTTCTCGTCCTGGAGTCTGTCGTGCTCGACATCGTCTACGTCGTGGCGGTCATCGCCCTGTTCGCCCTCGTGGGTGCGGTCGGGAAGGCGGTGGAGAAGCTGTGATCGTCTTCGAGCTGATCGCCGCCGGCCTCGGCATCGCGGCGATCGCCTACCTTCTCGCCGCGCTCCTCATGCCGGAGAGGTTCTGATGACCGCGGCGGGGCCGACGCCGTGGCTGCTCCTGGCGGCCACCCTCGCGACCATGATCCTGGCGCTCGCCGTGCTGTACCGCCCCGTCGGCGACTACATGGCGTGGGTGTTCACGACGGCGCGCAACAACCGCGTCGAGCGCGGCATCTACCGCGTCATCGGGGTCGACCCGCACGCCGAGCAGACCTGGCAGTCGTACCTGCGTGCCGTCCTCCTGTTCAGCGTCGTCGGGGTGCTCTTCCTGTACCTCCTGCAGCGCACGCAGCAGTGGCTGCCCCTCTCGCTCGGACTTCCCGCCGTGCCCGAAGGCATCGCGTTCAACACCGCCGTCTCGTTCGTCACCAACACCAACTGGCAGGCGTACTCCCCGGAACTCACGCTCGGCTACACCGTGCAGCTCGCGGGACTCACCGTGCAGAACTTCGTCTCGGCCGCCACGGGGATCGCGGTGGCCGTCGCCCTGGTGCGCGGCTTCGCGTATCGCCGCAGCGGCACCATCGGCAACTTCTGGGTCGATCTCGTGCGCGCATCGCTGCGCATCCTGCTGCCGATCGCCATCATCGCGGCGCTTGCGCTCATCGCCGGCGGCGTCATCCAGAACATGGCCGGCTTCACCCAGGTGACGACAGTCTCCGGGGGAGTCCAGACGCTTCCGGGCGGACCGGTCGCCTCTCAAGAGGCCATCAAGGAGCTCGGCACCAACGGCGGCGGATTCTTCAATGCCAACTCGTCGCATCCGTTCGAGAACCCGAGCGGCTGGACGAACCTCCTCCAGATGATCCTCATCCTCCTGATCCCCGTCTCCCTTCCGCGCACGTTCGGGCGCATGGTGGGAGACGACCGCCAGGGGTTTGCGATCCTCGCGGCGATGGGAGCGCTGTTCGTGGCCTCAGTCGGCGCGCTCGCCGCCTTCGAGTTCGCGGGAGGCGGCACCGCACCCGCGCTGGCCGGGGCGGCGATGGAGGGCAAGGAGAACAGGTTCGGCCTCGCGCAGTCGGTGCTCTACGCCGCGACCACGACGCTCACCTCCACCGGCGCGGTCAACTCGATGCACGACTCGTATACGGCGCTCGGGGGAATGATGCCGCTGCTCAACATGCTGCTCGGCGAGATCGCGCCCGGAGGTGTGGGGGCAGGCCTGTACGGGATGCTGATGGTCGCGGTCATCGCGGTGTTCATCTCCGGCCTTCTCGTGGGGCGGACACCGGAGTACCTCGGCAAGAAGATCGGACCCCGCGAGATGAAGCTCGCGAGCCTGTACATCCTCGTCATGCCGTTGCTGGTGCTGGCGGGGGTCGCGCTGAGCTTCGCGATACCTGCGGTACGCGACAGCGTGATGGCGGAGTCGATCTGGAACCCCGGACCCCACGGGCTCACGGAGGTCGTCTACGCGTTCGCATCGGGCGCGAACAACAACGGCTCCGCGTTCGCCGGGCTCACAGCGAGCACCCCGTGGATGACGGCGTCCATCGGCGTCGCCATGCTCCTCGGACGTTTCGTTCCGATCGCCCTGGTGCTGGCGCTGGCCGGCGCGCTCGCCGCCCAGGACGCGGTGCCGACCACCTCCGGCACGCTCCCCACCCACCGGCCGCTGTTCGTCGGGCTCCTCGTCGGAACCGCCGTGCTCGTGACGGCGCTCGTGTTCTTCACGATTCTCACGCTGGGTCCGCTGGCGGAAGGGCTGCTCTGAAATGTCCACACTCACCGACACCTCCTCGCCGGCCGCTCCCATCGCGCCGGCATCCTCCTCCCGCACTCTCTCGCTGCGTCAGGTGCGCGCCGCACTGCCGGGGGCGCTGCGCAAGCTCGATCCGCGCACGCAGTGGCGGAACCCCGTCATGTTCCTCGTCTGGGTGGGGGCGGCCCTCACGACGGTTCTCGCCGTCGCAGAGCCGTTCCTCGGCGGCCCGGGATCGTCCGGCGGGAGCGCTGTTCCGGCCTCCTTCACCGGCATCATCGCGGCGTGGCTGTGGCTCACGGTGCTGTTCTCGAACCTCGCCGAGGCCGTGGCGGAGGGCCGGGGCAAAGCCCAGGCCGACACCCTTCGCAAGACCCGCACGAGCACGCTCGCCCATCGGGTCGACGGCTACGATCCGGTGACGGATGCCGCTGCCGAGCACACGAAGGCGATCGAGGTGGCGTCGGCCGCGCTTCAGCTCGGCGACGTCGTGGTCGTGGCGGCCGGGGAGCTCATCCCCGGAGACGGCGACGTCGTGTGGGGGATCGCCTCGGTCGACGAGTCGGCCATCACGGGGGAGTCAGCGCCCGTCATCCGCGAGTCGGGAGGGGACCGCTCGGCCGTCACCGGCGGAACGCGGGTGCTGTCCGACCGCATCGTCGTGCGGATCACGTCGAAGCCGGGCGAGACGTTCGTCGACCGGATGATCGCGCTCGTCGAAGGCGCATCGCGTCAGAAGACGCCGAACGAGATCGCCCTCAACATCCTGCTCGCCTCGCTGTCGATCGTGTTCGTCGCCGTCGCGCTCACGCTGAACCCGATCGCCTCGTCGGTGGGAGGGGCAGCGAGTCTGACCGTGCTCGTCGCGCTCCTCGTGTGCCTCATCCCGACGACGATCGGCGCACTGCTGTCGGCGATCGGCATCGCCGGGATGGACCGTCTCGTGCAGCGCAACGTGCTCGCCCTGTCGGGCCGGGCGGTGGAGGCGGCGGGAGACGTGACGACGCTCCTCCTCGACAAGACGGGCACGATCACCTACGGCAACCGCCGGGCGGTCGCGTTCCTGCCGCTCGCCGGGGTGGACGCCGCCGAGCTCATCCGCTCTGCCGCGCTCGCGTCTTCGGCCGATCCGACCCCCGAGGGCACCTCGGTCGTCGACCTGGCGCGGGCGGAGGGGGTGGAGGTCGGCGGCCCGGTGCCCGGTGAGATCGTGCCGTTCACGGCGCAGACGCGGATGTCGGGAGTCGACCTCGCCGACGGGTCGCGCATTCGCAAGGGAGCGGGCTCGGCGATCACCGCATGGCTCGATGCCGAGGGCGTGGGGGTGACGCCGGAGATGCGCGCCGAACTCGAGCAGCACACGGAGCACATCGCCCGCACGGGCGGAACCCCCCTCGTCGTCGCCCGCGTCGCCGCCGACGGGACGGGCGGTGTGCGCGGTGTCATCCATCTGAAAGACGTCGTGAAGGCGGGACTCAGCGAACGCTTCGCGGAGCTTCGCGCGATGGGCATCCGCACGGTGATGGTCACCGGCGACAATCCGCTCACCGCTGCGGCGATCGCCGCGGAAGCGGGTGTCGACGATGTGCTGGCCGAGGCGACGCCCGAAGACAAGCTCGCCTACATCCGCCGGGAGCAGGAGGGGGGACGCCTGGTTGCGATGACCGGCGACGGCACCAATGACGCGCCGGCGCTGGCGCAGGCCGACGTCGGCGTCGCGATGAACACGGGGACCTCGGCCGCGAAGGAGGCGGGGAACATGGTCGACCTCGACTCCGACCCGACGAAGCTGATCGACATCGTCGCGATCGGCAAGCAGCTCCTCATCACCCGGGGCGCGCTGACGACCTTCTCGATCGCGAACGACGTGGCCAAGTACTTCGCCATCATCCCGGCGATCTTCATGGGCGTCTTCCCGGGCCTGGCGGTGCTGAATGTCATGGGACTCCACTCACCGGCATCCGCCGTGCTGTCAGCGGTGATCTTCAATGCCCTCGTCATCGTCGTGCTGGTGCCGCTGGCCTTGCGGGGCGTGAGATACCGGCCCGGGCCCGCCTCGTCGGTGCTGGGCCGCAATCTGCTCGTCTACGGTCTCGGCGGCATCGCGGCGCCCTTCGCGGGCATCTGGCTCATCGATCTGCTCGTCCGGCTCCTGCCGGGGTTCTGACCGGACATCGCTCACTCGTCTCTCATCACAGGAAGAAGCTCATGAACGCGTCCACGCGCAGCACCGGTCGAACACTGTGGGTCTCCATCCGCGCCCTCCTCGTGTTCACGGTCATCCTCGGGCTCGGCTACACCGCGGCGATCACCGCCATCGGGCAGCTCGCCCTCCCCGCCCAGGCCCACGGGTCGCTCGTCCGTGACGGGTCAGGGGCGGTCGTCGGCTCGTCGCTGATCGGCCAGTCGTTCTCGGATGCCGACGGCGCCCCGTTGCCCGAGTACTTCCAGCCGCGACCGTCGGCTGCGGGAGACGGCTACGACGCGGCAGCGTCATCGGGCTCCAACCTCGGCCCGGAGAACCCCGACCTCGTCGCGGCGATCGCGCAGCGCACGGCCGAGGTCGCCGCGCGCGACGGCGTCGCCGAGGCCGACGTGCCTCCCGATGTCGTGACGGCATCCGCCTCCGGCCTCGATCCGCACATCAGCCCCGCGTACGCGGCGATCCAGATCGACCGCGTCGCGCGGGCGCGAGCCCTCTCGCCGGCGGTGGTCGCGGCGCTCGTGGCGGCGCACACGACGGGCCCCGACCTCGGGTTCCTCGGCGAGCCGGTGGTGAACGTGCTAGAACTCAACCTGGCGTTGGACGAGCGGGAGGGCTGACGAGATGGCACGGGGCCGGCTTCGGGTGCTGCTGGGCGCTGCGCCGGGCGTCGGCAAGACCTACGCCATGCTCGAGGAGGGTCAGCGCCTCCGCCGTGAGGGTGCAGACGTCGTGATCGCGGTCGTCGAGACGCACGGGCGCGCGGCGACCCGGGCGATGACCGACGGTCTCGAGGTCGTGCCGCGACGCGCCCTGCGCCACCGTGGTGTGGAGCTGCTCGAGATGGATCTCGACGGGGTGCTCGCGCGTCGGCCCGCGGTCGCGCTCGTCGATGAGCTCGCGCACACGAACGTGCCGGGGTCGCGGCATGACAAGCGGTGGATGGATGTCGAGGAGCTTCTCGCTGCGGGCGTCGACGTCATCTCCACGGTCAACATCCAGCACATCGAGTCGCTCAACGACGTTGTGGAGCAGATCACGGGGGCTGTCCAGCGGGAGACGATCCCGGATGCCGTGCTTCGCGCCGCCGACCAGATCGAAGTCGTCGACCTCGCCCCGCAGGCCCTGCGCGACCGTCTCGCCGGGGGGCACGTGTACCCCGCCGAGCGGATCGACGCGGCGCTGTCGCACTATTTCCGGCTGGGGAACCTGACCGCGCTCCGGGAGCTCGCGCTGCTGTGGCTCGCGGATGAGGTCGATCAAGCGCTCAAGACGTACCGCGAAGAGCACGGCATCGACTCGACGTGGGAGGCCCGCGAACGGGTGGTGGTCGCCCTCACCGGCGGCCCGGAGGGCGAGACGCTGCTGCGGCGAGGGGCGCGGATCGCGGCCCGGACCGCCGGCGGGCAGCTCCTCGCCGTGCACGTGACGACGCAGGACGGCCTGCGCGCCGCCGACCCGGAAGCGCTCGCGCGTCAGCGGGCGCTGGTCGACACGCTGGGCGGCACCTACCACCAGGTGGTGGGCGATGACGTTCCGCGCACACTGGTGGAGTTCGCGCGCTCGGTGAACGCGACGCAGCTCGTGTTGGGGGTGAGCAGGCGTGGGCGACTGGCCGCCGCGCTGACAGGCCCGGGCATCGGGGCGACCGTCATCCGCGAATCGGGTGACATCGACGTGCACATCGTCACCCACTCGGCGGCAGGGGGCGGGTTCGTGTTGCCCCGGCTCGGCGGGGCGCTCAGCTGGCGCCGTCGGGTCGCCGGCTTGGCGATCGCGCTGATCTTCGGTCCGCTCCTGTCGTGGCTGCTCGTCACGCTGCGCACCGAGGAATCGATCACGAGCGACGTGCTGAGCTACCAGCTGCTCGTCGTGGTGGTCGCGATGGTGGGCGGCCTGTGGCCGGCGCTGTTCGCGGCCGTGATGTCAGGGTTGACGCTCGACTTCCTCTTCATCGACCCGCTCTACACCGTGACCGTCGATGAGCCCCACCATCTGCTCGCCCTCGTGCTGTACGTCGTCGTCGCCGCGCTCGTGAGTCTCGTCGTCGATCAGGCCGCACGGCAGACGCGGCACGCGCGACGTGCGGCCGCCGAATCGGAGCTGCTTGCGACGGTGGCCGGCAGCGTGCTGCGCGGTCAGGGCGCGACCCAGGCTCTCGTCGATCGCACCCGCGAGGCCTTCGGACTCGCCGGGGTGCGTCTGCTCACGGGTGAGGAGGTCGTCGCCACGAGCGGGGAGCCGCTGCCCGATGACCGGATGACGACTCTTCCTGTCGGTGCCGATGCGGTGCTGGAGCTCCATGGTGGAAGCTTCGGGCCCGCGGAACAGCGGCTCCTCGCCGTCATCGTCGCCCAGGTGGGCGCCGCCCTGGAGCACAGCGATCTTCAGCAGACGGCGCGGGAGATCGCCCCGCTCGCCGCCTCCGACCGGCTTCGCACGGCGTTGCTGTCGGCGCTGAGTCATGATCTTCGGCGACCTCTCGCGGCGGCCACTGCAGCGGTATCGGGGCTCCGCTCGGCCCGCGGTCAGCTGTCGGCGACCGATCGTGACGAGCTGCTGACGACGGCGTCGGAGAGCCTCGACGCCCTCGCCGCCCTTCTCACCGATCTGCTCGACGTCTCGCGGGTGCAGGCCGGCGTGCTGGCCGTCTCGACGACGTCGGTGGACCCGGCCGAGGTCATCCTCCCCGCGCTCGAGGAGCTGTCTCTCGGTCCGGGCGACGTGGAGCTCGCGCTCGATTCCGACGGGCACGGCATGGAGGCGGATCCGGTCCTGCTGCAGCGGGTGCTCGTGAACCTCCTCGCCAACGCGGTGCGGCACGCGCCGGAGGGAACGCGGGTGCGCGTCGCGACGAGCGCGTTCGCCGACCGCGTGGAGATCCGGGTCATCGACCATGGCCCGGGCATTCCCGCCGAACGTCGCGACGAGGTGTTCCTTCCCTTTCAACGACTCGGCGACACCGACAACTCGACCGGTCTCGGCCTCGGGCTGGCGCTGGCCAAGGGCTTCGTCGAAGGCATGGGCGGCGCCCTCACGGCCGAGGACACGCCCGGAGGGGGCGTGATGATGGTGATCGCGCTCCCTGCGGCCTCGAACGGCAGGATGTCAGCGTGAGGATCCTCATCGCCGACGACGACCCGCAGCTTCTGCGCGCGCTGCGCATCACCCTCACGGCGGAGGGGTACGAGATCGTGACGGCGAGCGACGGCGCCACCGCCATCCGCTCCGCGGTCGAGCAGCATCCCGACATCTGCATCCTCGACCTCGGGATGCCGAATCTCGACGGCATCGAGGTGATCCACGCCATCCGAGGATGGTCGGCGGCCCCGATCCTCGTCGTGTCGGGGCGCACGGGCTCGGGCGACAAGGTGGAGGCACTCGATGCGGGCGCCGACGACTACGTCACGAAGCCCTTCTCCGTCGACGAGCTTCTGGCTCGCATCCGGGCCCTGACCCGCCGCACGCCCCGACACGACGCGGAGCCGGTCGTCACCTTCGGCGACGTGCGGGTCGACTTGAGCGAGCACACCGTGGAGCGCGGGGGAGAGGCGGGCGGCACCCCCGTGCGCCTGACCCCCACCGAATGGCGCTTCCTCGAGCTGCTCGTGCGGAATCCGGGGAGGCTCGTGACCCGTCAGACGATCCTGCGGGAGATCTGGGGGTCGGAGTTCACCGCCGACAGCGGATATCTGCGGCTGTACATGTCGCAGCTGCGCAAGAAGCTGGAGGCCGACCCCTCGCACCCCCAGCACCTGCTCACCGAAGCCGGAATGGGATACCGGCTGCGGATCGGCGCCGCGCCCGACGCGTGAGGCCTTCTCTCACGCGTGGTCGGGCATGGCCTCCTTGGGCGGATTGTGCATGAACTCGATGCGGATGCCGTCGGCATCCTCGACGAAAGACGCGTAGTACCGGTCGCTGAAGCGCGGGTAGAGCTTGGGCTCGCGCACCGCTTTCCAGCCGGCTTCCCGCGCGGTGCGGTGGAGCTGCTCGACCGCTTCGGGCGACTCGACGGCGAAGGCGAGGTGCTGCCATCCGACCCGGCCGTGCTCGTGGGGCGCGCTCGCCGGTTCGCGTGCCGGGTAGAGGATGAGCTCGACATCGCCCTCGCGCCACCACGACACGGTCTCGTCGGCGTCGTAGCGAGTGAAGCCGAGCGCCGACATGACCGGGTCGAACCAGCCTTTGGAGCGGTCGACGTCGGAGACGGTGATTCCCAGATGATCGAAGACAGGCATGGCGCCGATTGTGTCGTGCACCTCCGACAGCCGACAACAGGGGCGACAGGCGACAGCCCGCGGAGTACGCTCCTGCCACACGCGCACCGCACCGCCGGCGCCGCACCGAGCGAGGGAGCACCGGGATGAGACCGCTGCGGTATTCGATCAACGTCTCCCTCGACGGGTGCGTGCATCACGAGGCGGGACTCGCTCCCGACCCCGAGTCGATGGCGTACTGGACCGCGGAGATGCGACGGGCCGATGCGCTGATCTTCGGCCGCACCACCTACGAGATGATGCAGGGCGCGTGGCGGCGGCCGGCCGCGGGAGGCTGGCCCGACTGGATGGACGAATGGGAGATCCCGTTCGCCGAGGCGATCGACGGCGCCCGGAAGCACGTCGTGTCCTCGACGCTCACCGGCGTCGACTGGAACGCCGAACTGCTGACCGGAGATCTCGCCGACGCGGTGCGCCGGCTCAAGGAGCAGCCCGGCGACGGCCTCTGGGTGGGTGGGGTCACCCTCCCGCTCGCGCTGGCCGATCTCGGCCTCATCGACGAGTACGAGTTCCTCGTGCAGCCGGTCATCGCCGGGCACGGGCCGACATTGCTGTCAGGGCTCCGCAAACGCCTGCGGCTGGAGCTGATCGAGCGACACGAGTTCCGCTCGGGCGCCATCGCGGTGCGCTACCGCCCTGCAGGCGTCTGACCGCCGCCTCGATGCCGACGCCCCGGGGGCGTGCCGTGACGGGTCCGCCCCCTCACTGAGCGGAGGTCGAGTGGATGTCGCTCGCGAAGGTGGCGCCGTTGATCTCGAGGTACAGGCGCCGTTCGGTGACCGACACCGTCAGATCGTTGCGGCGCTCGAGGGCACCCGCCGCCGACTCCACGAACCCGGGGTCGAAGCTGTGCAGCACGACCTTCTCCCCGTCGTGGATGCGCTTTCCGGCCCACGACGCGGCGACCTTCGCCGCGTCGCGGTGCGTGTACACCGCGGTCCGCTCGGCCGAGCGGCTCCCCTGATGGAGCCGGGCGGCATCCGGGGCGCCGACCTCGATCCATGCCAGGAGACGCCCGGTGAGGTCGCGCACGAACACCGCGGGCTCGTCGGTCGCGGCGATCCCCTCACTGAACGCGATCCCCTCCTCGTATTCGAGGCAGTACGCGAGCACGCGGGTCAGCATGAACGCGGCAGTCTCCGCGGACTGCTGAGCGGTGCGCAGCGACAGCTCCTCGTAGACGCCGCGATCGACGTCGGCGAGGTGAACCGTGAACGTGTGGATGGTCGCGCCGATGGCCATGGGTATCGAGCCTATTCGCCCGGGGCTGCCGTCGCGTTCGACCGATAGTCAGCGGCGGATGACCCACTCCGGCACGGAGAGCGTCGACAGCGACGGTCCCTGCAGCGGCACCGTGTGCCACCGGGCGCGCACGGCGCCGCCGGGTGCCGCCTCGACGATCATCCGGTGCGGTGAGGTCGGCACGACCAGGTGCGCGAGGATGCCCTCGCTGCGGCGTTCACCGCGTCCCGCCACGAGGACGTGCGTACCCGCCTCGACCGGCGGGCTCACGACCACCGCGCCGCCGTCATCACGGGGCGCGCCCAGCGGGAGGACGGTGCGCGCCCACCCCTCACCGGCTACGGCGATGTCGCCGACCTCCGGCACGGCGAGGGTCCATCCGTCGCCCGTCTCGGTGAGGGCCCACCCGGCCGTGGGGACCACGCCGTTCGGGTCCGGGGTGAACGCGCCACGGGCGTTCCAGCTGTCGAGAGGCGCCCCCCCGACGCCCGCCGCATCCTCGCGATCCGACGCGGCGCGCGATCCGACGCCCGACGCGTTGCCGATGGCATCCACGAGCCGCCACATCGCGGTGAGGGTGCTCTGGGTGTCGGTGGTCGAGCCCTGGTAGGCGATCACGAGTCCGCGCTCGGGCATGACGAGTCCGAACTGGCCGTACGCCCCGTCGAGCCGGAAGCCGTGGGTGCTGCGCCAGACCTGATACCCGTAGCCGCGTGCCCAGTCGCCCTCATCGGCGGGCTGCGCGTGGTCACGCGTGTCGGACCATGCCCGCGAGAGGTCGTCGACGTAGCGTGACGGCACGAGCTGCCGACCGTCGATGCGGCCCCCGTCCGCGAGCATCGTCGAGACGCGTGCGATGTCGCCGACCGTGAGGTGGAAACCCGAGAAGCCCTGCTCGACGCCGCGGGCGGGCATCATCCACCGCCGCCCGATGCCGAGGGGATCGAGCAGTCGCGGACGCAGGTAGTCGGTGAGCCGCTGGCCGGTCAGTGCCGTCACGATGCACGACAGCGCGTAGGTGGCATCCGAGTTGTACGCGAAGTGCGTACCCGGTGTCGCGACGGGCGGAACGGTGAGGAGCGCGCGCACATCGAAGCCCAGGGCGTCGATCTGGGCGGGATCGTGGCCGGTGTTCATCGTCAGCAGATGCCGGACGGTGAGCCCGTGCGGGTTCGGGAGGCCGAGGAGGTCGCCGACCGAATCGTCGAGCGACAGGAGGCCATCGGCCTCGAGCATGCCGATCGCGAGGGAGGTGAACGTCTTCGACACGGAGTACACGAGCGCCGGCTGCTCGGTGCCGTACGGCTCCCACGCGACGGTGACGGCATCCGTCCACCCCTCCGCGCCGCGCTGCGTGATCACGAGTGCGTGCGGATCGAGGCCCTGGTCTTCGAGGGTGGCGATGAGCTCGCGGAGAGCGTCGCCAGGGATGCCGGGGGCCTCGATGGCCGGAGCGTTCTCAGGCCTCATCGACGACCTTCACCTCTTTCCAGAAGGCCACGTAGTTCGAGAAGTCCTTCCCCACGCGCTCGATGGCGGTCGGGTACGGCTGCGGGTAGCTCCACGCGCGGTCGGGCAGTGACTGGCCGTCGACCTCGACCGTGAAGTACTGACAGTCGCCCTTCCACGGGCAGCGATACGGCGTCGGACTGTCGGTGAGCAGGTCGCTGCGCACGCTCGACGGCGGGAAGTACCAGTTGCCCTCGATGGAGATGAGCTCGGAGCGGGGTGCGTCGGCGATCACGGTGTCGCCCAGCATTGCCTTCATATCGTCCTCGGTTCGCGATCGGATGTCGGGTACCGACAGTCTCACCCGAACGGGGGGCTTGTGGCGAGGGGGTCGCTAACGGAATCGGCGCCGGTACACGACAGCCGCCGCCGTACAGGCGACGACCACGATGCCGAGGCACCAGGCGAGCGCCACCCACGCGTCGGCGGCGACCGGCTGACCCGACAGCAGCCCCCGGAGGGTGTCGACGATCGAGGTGACCGGCTGATTCTCGGCGAAGACGCGCACCGGTTCGGGAATCGTCGCGGTCGGGACGAACGCCGAGCTGACGAACGGCAGCAGGATGAGCGGGTACGAGAAGGCGCCGGCGCCGTCGACCGACCGCGCGGAGAGCCCTGCGATCACCGCGACCCACGTGAGGGCCAGGGTGAACAGCAGGAGGATGCCGATGACCGCCGCCCATTGCGCGACGTTCGCAGGGGAGCGGAAGCCGAGCAGGAGGGCGACCGCGACCACGACGGCGAGCGAGACGAGGTTCGCGGCGAGCGAGGTGAGCACGTGGGCCCACAAGACGGCCGACCGCGCGATCGGCATGGAGCGAAGCCGCTCCACGATGCCCGACTGCAGATCGATGAAGAGCCGGTACGAGGTGTAGGCGACACCGCTGGCGATCGTGATGAGGAGGATGCCGGGCAGCAGGTAGTCGATGTACGCGGCGCCGCCGGTGTCGATCGCGCCGCCGAACACGAAGACGAACAGCAGCATGATGGCGACCGGCATGATCGCGGTGGTGATGATCGTGTCGAGGCTGCGGGTGATGTGGCGCAGCGACCGGCCCGTGAGCACGGTGACGTCGCTGAGGGCGTGGCTGGTCATGATGCCTCCCGGTGAGTGCGCGCTGAGCCGCCGACGACGGCGAGGAAGACGTCTTCGAGGGTGGGCTGCTTCTCGATGTACTCGACGGTCGCCGGGGGCAGCAGCCTCTTGACGCCGGCGAGCGTGTCGTCGACGAAGATGCGCCCCTCGTTCAGGATGCCGATGCGATCGGCGAGCTGCTCGGCTTCCTCGAGGTACTGGGTGGTGAGGAAGATCGTCGTGCCGCCCCGGGCGAGCTCGCGCACCGCCTCCCAGACGTCGAGCCGCGCCTGCGGGTCGAGGCCCGTCGTCGGCTCGTCGAGGAAGACGACCGCGGGGTCGCCGATGAGGCTCATCGCGATGTCGAGACGTCGCCGCATGCCTCCGGAGTAGGTGGATGCACGCCGATCGGCGGCGTCGACGAGGTCGAACCTCTCCAGCAGGTCGTCGGCGATCCGCGCCGGCTCCTGCTCGTGCCGGAGCCGTGCGATGAGCGCCAGGTTCTCCCGGCCGGTGAGCACGTCGTCGACGGCGGCGAACTGACCGGTGAGGCTGAGAGCCGCACGTGCGCGCGCGGGCTCGGCGACGACATCGATCCCGGCGACCTCGGCGCTGCCGGCATCCGGGCGGGTCAGGGTCGCGAGAATGCGCACGAGAGTCGTCTTGCCGGCGCCGTTGGATCCGAGGAGCGCGTAGATGCTGCCGCGGGAGACGGCGAGGTCGATGCCCTGGAGAACGGCGACGGCGCCGAACGACTTGCGGATGCCGCGAACGCGGACGGTGATGTCGGTCATGATCGCTCGCCCCGCTCCGCTTCTTCCACGGCGGCCACGAGGCGTGCCCGCTCCTTGTCGACCCACCGGGTGCCGGTGTAGGCGGCGGCGAACGTCTCGGCGAACTCCACCGGGTCGTCGCCGACGATGTCGCGCACGGCGGTGCCGTCGAGAGCCGCGCGCTCCCACAGGTCGGCGAGGTCCCCGTGCATCCGCACCATCGCGTCACCGTCGGTGAGTCCGCCGTAGTACATGAGGTAGCGGTGCACGGCGGCGGCGACCGAGCGGTACGGCTCGGGGAGATCGTCGATGCGCGCCTTGTCGAGGCGGTACTGCTTCTTCTGCTCGAGCGACCCGGTGAGGGCTTCGATCCATTTG
Organism: Actinomycetes bacterium; assembly: GCA_023431405.1. Taxonomy (GTDB): domain Bacteria; phylum Actinomycetota; class Actinomycetes; order Actinomycetales; family Microbacteriaceae; genus Microbacterium. The sequence continues at coordinate 22,953 of JAEYVZ010000035.1, read as the reverse complement.
GCGGCCATGTCAGTCGTCTCCTCGCTGGAGCTGTCCGAGCCGGTCCGAGAGGAAGCTCCATGTCCTCCAGAACTCATCCAGGTGCTCGCGGCCGGCGGCGTTGAGCGAGTAAACCTTGCGGGGCGGGCCTTTCTCCGAGGGCACCTTCTCGACGTCGACGAGCCCGCGCTGCTCCACGCGCACGAGGAGCGCGTACACGGTGCCCTCGGCGATGTCGCTGAAGCCCCGATCGCGAAGCCAGGCGGTGATCTCGTAGCCGTACGCGGGGCGAGCGTCGAGGATCGCCAGGACGATGCCCTCCAGCACGCCCTTCAGCATCTCCGTCGCTTGCCGTCCCATGCCATCTCCCGCTACTCAGTGTCAATGAATACCGGTACATAGTAACGCTGAATAGCGAGCCGTCAACAGTGACCGCTCGGGGGGGGGTGTCAGGCCGGGTTCTGCATCAGGTGGAGCTGCGTGCCATCGGGGTCGATGAGGAACGCGGCACGGCGTCCCCACCGTCGCAGCTCGACGGGCGTGAGTCGCGGCATCCCCGCCGTGGCATCGGCGACGCCCGCTGCCCGGATGCTGCGGTGCAGGTCGTCGACGTCGTCGACGCGCACGCTGCACATGTACGAGCTCTCCTCGGGGACCAGGTCGGGGAAAAGGAAGAAGTCGAGCTCGATAGGCCCGCGCCGAAGGCTCAGCCACCCGTCGTCGCGGTAATCCACCTCGAATCCGAACGCGCCGTAGAAGGCGATCGTGACCTCGAAGTCTCGAGAGGGGAGATTCGGCACCGCGCGGTCCGGCATAGGCTCAGCTTAATCGGGTCGTGCGCCGTCGCCTCAGGGGATGTCACAGGTCGAAACGCGGCGACGGGGCGGTCGTGTCGAACTCGGCCCGCAGGTGACGAGGGGCCTGAAGACGCCACGCCTCGACGACCAGCTCGGCCAGATGGTCGCGGGCGATCGCCTCCAGCCGGAAGGCGACCTTGGGCTCACTCCACGACGTCGTCTGCGGCAGGAAGATGTCGGGCGCCATCTCCCGCAGGGCGAGGGCGTCGAGCGGGTCGCCCACCTTCACTGCCACGACCTGCTCGGCGGCGACGATCGAGCGCACGGGCTCCGGGATGCTCGGCCACGGGTGGCACTCCCACGCATACGGTTTCTTCCGCACCATCCACGACGCGCCACCGGTCGTCTGCGTCTCGACACTCGCGGGGAGCCGTGCCGCGATGGCTCGGATGTCGTCGAGGGATGCCACGTCCCGACGCTACGCCGAGCCGCCGACACGCGCCTAGTGGTCGCGATCGTGCGCGTCAAGCCTCTCCCTGCCGTAGGCGCCCATCGCCACCATGGTCCGGCGCCGCAGCCGCTCGCCGCGCCCCGCACGAAGGAGAGACGATGACCACCCCCGCCGCCCGTGCCGACCTGATGAAGCCCCCGACCGAGAGGCTCCGGCGTGGGATCACCGGCCCCCTTCTGTTCTTCTTCATCCTCGGCGACGTGCTCGGCGCCGGGATCTATGCGCTCATGGGGGTACTGGCCGAGGACGTCGGGGGGATGCTCTGGGCTCCGCTCCTCGTCGCGCTGCTGCTGGCCCTCCTCACCGCCGGCTCCTACGCGGAACTGGTCACCAAGTACCCGCGAGCAGGAGGCGCCGCCGTCTTCGCCCAACGGGCGTTCCGGCGGCCGATCATCTCGTTCCTCGTCGGCTTCAGCATGCTGGCCGCGGGGGTCACGAGCGCGGCGGGGCTGTCGCTCGCCTTCGCCGGCGACTACTTCGCCACGTTCGTCGATCTTCCGCCGGTGCCGGTCGCGATAGCGTTCCTGCTCGTGGTGGCGGCGCTCAACATGCGCGGCATCCGAGAGTCGATGGCCGCCAACGTCGTCATGACGATCATCGAGCTGAGCGGACTCGTGATCGTCGTCGTGGTGGTGGCCGTCATGGTGGGCGGGGGAGGCGGTGACCTCGGCCGGGTCACGACCCCCGCCGGTGAGGGCAGCATCGCGCTGGCCGTGCTCGGCGCGGCGATCATCGCGTACTACTCGTTCGTGGGCTTCGAGACCTCCGCGAATGTCATCGAAGAGGTGCGGGAGCCGCGCAAGGTCTACCCGATGGCGCTGTTCGGGGCGCTCATCACCGCTGGGGTCGTCTATGTCCTCGTCGGCCTCGCGAGCGCGATCGCGCTGCCCGCCGAGGAGCTCTCGACGTCGTCGGGTCCGCTGCTGGCAGTGGTCGAGGCGACGGGCGTGGGAGTGCCGTCGTGGCTGTTCAGCCTCATCGCCCTCGTCGCGGTGGCCAACGGCGCGCTGCTCACGATGATCATGGCCAGTCGGCTGGCGTTCGGAATGGCCGAGCAGGAGCTTCTGCCGAGTCCGCTCGCGCGTGTGCTGCCGAAACGGAAGACCCCGTGGGTCGCGATCCTCGTCACCACCGCAGTGGCGATCGTGCTCACCCTCGTCGGTGACCTGTCGACGCTCGCCGAGACGGTCGTGCTCCTCCTGCTGTTCGTCTTCATCAGCACCAACGTCGCCGTGCTCGTGCTCCGCCGCGACACGGTCGGCCACGACCACTTCCGCGTCTGGACGTTCGTTCCGGTCCTCGGCGTCGCCTCGTGCGTGCTTCTGCTCACGCAACAGCGTCCGATCGTGTGGCTGTTCGGGGCGGCGCTGCTGGCTGTGGGTGTCGTGCTGCACTTCGCCGCCCAGTGGAATCGGGCCCAGTGGAACCGGCGCCAGTGGAATCGTCGTCACTCCGGTCGCCACTCCGGTCGTCGTCCGGAGGCGGCATCGGATGCGGCCGACAGCGTGCCCCGCTGAGAGGCGGCGCCGCCGGGCGAGCGCGTCCGCGTCAGTGCGTGGCGGTGGCGCGCTGCGGCGTCTCGCCGCCCTCGCTGAAGGTGGGCTGGCGGTGGAAGAGCTTGGCGATCCCCAGGACGACCCCCACGACGACCAGTCCGACGGCGAGTCCCGCGACGGCGGAGACGGCGGTGTCGCCGAGCCAGACGACGAACGCCCCAGCGGGCTCCAGCGCATGCTCCACGGCGTGCAGGAGCTCGACCGGCAGCGCCCAGCCCACGGCGCCGACGTTGACGAGCACGAGGTGCCCGCCCACCCAGAGCATCGCGACCGTGCCGACGATGCTGATGACGCGGAAGACCGCCGGCATCGAGCGCACGATGCGGGCGCCGGTGTGACGCACGCGCCGCGACGGGTTCTTCGCCATGCGCAGCCCGACGTCGTCGATCTTCACGAGCAGAGCGACGGCGCCGTACACGACGCCGGTCATGAGCACCGCGATGAGTGCGAGCACGGCCACCCGTGTCCAGAAGGCCAGATCGGGATCGATGTTCGACAGGGAGATGAGCATGATCTCTGTCGACAGGATGAGGTCGGTGCGGATCGCACCCGCCACGAGACGCTTCTCGTCGCGTCCGCCTTCCTCGCCGTGGCCGTGCGCGAACCCGAACCACTCCAGCACCTTCTCCGCGCCTTCGAAGCAGAGGTAGGTGCCTCCGACGATGAGCAGATACGGCAGCACCCACGGGGCGAACGCGGTGAGCAGGAGGGCGGCCGGGATGATCAGCAGGAACTTGTTCGCGAGCGAGCCCAGCGCGATCTTGCCGACGACGGGCAGCTCGCGCGCGGGCGTGATGCCCTGCACATACTGCGGGGTGACGGCGGCGTCGTCGATGACGACCCCCGCCGACTTCGCCGACGCCTTCAGCGCGGCACTGAGGATGTCGTCGACGACAGCGAGCAGACCAACGGACAACGAGACTCCCGATTTCAAGGTTCCAGGCTCGCAAACTTACGGCACGACAGGGTGCTGTGCGTATCCCCGTCGTGCCGGCGGGCCCCGCTCAGGCCGCTGATCGGCGCGTAGCCTGGTCGGGTGACCGCTCTCACCGCCGCTCGCGCGCTCGACGCGCCGCAGTGGCGCGCGCTCGAGCACGAGCACGCGGAGCGCGCCGACGCCCTCACGGCGGGGCGACGCGCGCGGGTCGCTCGGGGGCAGACGCATCCTGTCGACGACTTCCTCTACACGTACTACAGCTACAAGCCCTCGGTGCTGCGTCGATGGCATCCGGGCGCCGGGGTCGTGCTGCGCGGCGGCGCCGCCACGCCCCGCGCCACGTGGCGCGGCTACCGGGTAGACGGCGACGACGTGCGGGTCGATGCCGAGGGTTTCGCCGCCGAGAAGCGCCTCCTGCTCACCGGTGTGGGCCGCATCCTGCGCGCCACCCGCTCACGCCGCGCGCAGTTCGGGTGCTTCGGGCTCCACGAGTGGGCGATGGTGTACCGGCAGGACGCGCACCGGCATCCGGTCCCTCTGCGCCTCGGGCAGGCGGGCACGGATGCCGTCGTCGACGCCCACCAGCTCGGCTGCACCCACTTCGACGCCTTCCGGTTCTTCACTCCCGACGCGGTGCCGCGCAATCGATCGGCGCTCACACGCGACGACCAGCCGGCCGTCGAGCAGCCCGGTTGTCTCCACGCGAACATGGACCTCTACAAGTGGGCCGTGAAGCTCGGTCCGCTCGTGCCCGGGAGTCTGCTTCTCGACTGCTTCGTGCTCGCCCGCGACATCCGCGAACTCGACATGCGCGCCTCGCCGTACGACCTCGACGGGTGGGGCTATCGCCCGGTGCCCATCGAGTCGTCTGAGGGAAAGGCCGAGTACGTCGCCGCACAGCGGGGGTTCGCCGATCGGGCGGAGCCGCTGCGCACCGCGCTCCTCGGCATCATCGACGCGACGCTCGCCTGACGCCGTTCGTCTCGGCCGGCGGGACTGCGGACCGGGTCAGCTGGCGGTCTCCAACAGCGTGCGCACCTGCGCGCGGTCGGTGAGGGCCAGCCACGAATCGCGCCAGGCGGATTCGACGAGCTCCGCGCCGGCGGGGTCTCCCGCGACCTGTGCGGCATGCCGTGCGAGCCGGCTGCTCGCGCCGATCACGCGATAGGCGTCCCACCCCAGGCGGGAGGGCAGAAGCACTCCCTGCGCATACTCGCACGCGTCGCGGGTCTCGCGTTCCGCGTCCGACGGCTCGACCGGCTCGTAGCGGATGCCGGTGCGCTCCAGCCCGTGCTGCAGGTCGCTGAGATGCCGCTCGACCGTCTTGACGCGACTGCCTGCGCCTTGCCATCCCCGCACCTTCCCGGTGCTCGTATGGCCTTCGTACGGGGGCAGCTGCGCGAAATGCTGCGCGTGACCGGTCAGGGTCATCAGGCGGAGGAAGCGCGGCAAGGCGCTTCTCATGAGCCAGTCGGCCGCATCTTCGGGACCGACGAAGACAAACTGTTCGTCCATGCTGGGTCCTGCTTCTTTCGGGTGCTGATCACTTTCGTCGCGTGAGAGGCGATGGTCAAGCATGGATTCGCTGGGAATGGTCCCCCCTGACACCGGTCGCGTCGCCTCCTCGCCGCATCTCACTTTCCGCGTGATCGTTCCGAATCGATTCGATACGATGGGATCACATCGCAGTCGCGGTGCCTCCCCCCTTCCTTCTTTCGTAGCGAGCACCCTCATGGCACGTCCCCTCACCACCGGCAGCCCCTGGCGCGTCATCCTCATGTTCTCGGTGCCACTGCTCATCGGGAACGTCGTGCAGCAGCTCTACCAGGTGGCCGACGCCATCGTCGTCGGCCGCTGGCTCGGCGTCGAGGCGCTCGCCTCCGTCGGAGCCACCGGCAGCCTGCTGTTCCTGCTGCTGGGGTTCGCCTGGGGACTGACATCGGGCTTCGCGATCCCGACGGCGCAGGCATACGGCGCGCGCGATCTGCCCGCCGTCCGCCGGTCGGTGGCGGCCGGCACCATCCTCACCGCCATCACGAGCATCGTGCTCACCGTGGGGGCGCCGCTCGTCGCCGAACCCGCCCTCGCACTCCTTCAGACGCCGCCGGAGCTCATGGCCGACGCGGTCGTCTTCGCGCAGATCAGCTTCCTCGGCGGCAGCACGATGATGTTCTTCAACTACCTGTCGGCCATCATCCGTGCCATCGGCGACTCTCGCACGCCGCTCATCTTCCTCACCCTGTCGTGCCTGCTGAACGTCGGTCTCGTCGTCGTCATGGTGGGCCCGTGGGGCTGGGGCGTGGCGGGTGCGGCGCTGGCGACCGTCGTCGCGCAGGCGGTGTCGGTGCTGCTGTGCGTCGAGTACGTGCGTCGCCGGGTTCCGGCGCTGCGCATGACCCGCTCGGACTGGAAGGTCTCGCGCGCCGACCTGCAGGAGCACCTGCGGCTCGGTCTGCCGATGGGCTTCCAGTCGTCGATCATCGGCATCGGCACGGTCGCGGTGCAGGTGCGGCTCAACGAACTGGGCGCGGATGCCGTCGCCGCCTACACCGCCGCGTCGCGGGTCGATGGTCTGGCCGTCGCGCTGCTGATGTCGCTCGGCCTCGCGACCTCCATGTTCGTCGCACAGAATTACGGCGGCGGTCGCCCCGACCGCATCCGGCGCGGCGTCGTGCAGGCCACCTGGCTCGCCATCGGCGCGGCGCTCGTGCTGGGCGCCCTGCTCATCGTCCTCGGCTCGAGCCTCGTGCGCCTGTTCGTCGGCGACGGCTCCGACGACGTGGTCGAACTGGCCGCGCTCATGCTCGTCATCAACGGTGCCACCTACAGCGCGCTCGCCGTGCTCTTCATCCTGCGGGGGACGCTCCAGGGTCTCGGCCACGCCATGATCCCCACGGTCACCGGCGTCGTCGAACTGGTCGCCCGCGTCGGCGCGGCCGTGCTCCTCGGTGCCCTGTTCGGGTTCGCGGGCGTGGCATGGAGCAATCCGCTCGCCTGGATCGGCGCCGTCGCCATCCTCGTGCCGGCGTACATCCGTGCGCACCGCGATCTGGCCCGGATGCCGGTGAACCCGGCGGTGCCGACCCCGACGGCAGCGATCCCCGTCATCGGCCCCACCGACGGCTCGATGGTGGTCGATGCGATCGTGACGCAGCCGGTACGGCTTCCTCAGCAGCCCAGCGGTGCCGACCGGGGCAATCTCGTGCGGATCATCGCGCGGCGATCACGAGGACGCGCGTCCTCGCGGTGAGGCCGCCGACGCGGTGACAGCCGCTCCGATCCATGCGGCCCGCGGGTGGAGCAGAATCGACGGGTGACCACTTCGCTGCCCCAGCTCACCGAGATGCCCGACCCGCAGTACATCATGGTCGGCGACGGCCACCGTGTGGCGACCTACTCGTGGGGCACCGACGATCAGCCGACCGTCATCGTGGTGCACGGGTTCGCGTCGAGCACGCGCGACAACTGGGTCAACACCGGCTGGGTGCGCGACCTCCAGCGCGCCGGGTACCGCGTGCTGGGGCTCGATCAGCGCGGTCACGGCCTGAGCGACAAGCCGCACCAGCCTTCCGACTACACCCTTCGCCAGCTCGCAGGCGACGTCGAGGCCGTGCTCGACACGTACCTGGTCAGTGAGGCACGGTACGTCGGCTACTCCCTCGGAGCGCGCGTGGGATGGGAGGTGCTGCAGGACATCGCGCCGCGCATCCCCCGAGCCGTGCTCGGCGGCGTGCCCGACGGCATCCCGCTCGCGCGGCTCGATCTCGACCAGGTGCGCGCGCTCGCCGACCACGGCACCCCCGTCACCGACACGGTCACCCAGAACTACGTCCGTCTCACCGAGCGCGTGGCCGGAAACGACCTGCAGGCCCTCCTGGCGATCGCCGGCGGACTCCGCGCGTCGAAGCAGGTCGATCCCGACCCGTCCCATGCGCCGTCGCAGCCGGTGCTGTTCGCCACCGGCTCCCTCGACGCGATCATCGAGGGCTCCCGGGCGCTGGCGGACGCCTGCCCCCAGGGTGCTTTCCTTGAGATCCCGTCGCGCCATCATTTCAACGCGCCCGGCTCGCGCGTGTTCCGTGAGGCGGCGATCGAGTTCCTCGGCGGTGGGGCATGATCCGGTTCGCGACGCTCGGCACGAGCGCCATCACCGAGCTGTTCATCGATGCCGTCGCGCAGGTCGACGGTGTGCGCGTCGATGTCGTCTGCTCGCGCGACGCCGACCGCGCGCGGGCTTTCGCGCAGCGTCATGGCATCCCCGACGCGGTCGACGAGCTGGCGGCGCTGGCCGGACGGGTGGATGCCGTCTACATCGGCTCGCCGAACGGTCTGCACGCCGCCCAGGCGCGGGAAGCGCTCGAGCTCGGACTCCATGTCTTCCTCGAGAAGCCCGCGACGCCGACTGCGGCGGAGTTCGCGGACCTGGTCGATACGGCGGCGCAGCGCGGGCTGGTCGTGTTCGAGGGGATGCGCAACGTCTACGACCCCGGCCTGTCGCGGGTCCGCGAGCTGCTCCCGCGGCTGGGAACGATCCGTCGCGTCTCGTTCTCGCTCTGCCAGCGGTCGGCGCGGTACGACCTCGTGCTGCAGGGGGAGGTGCCCAACATCTTCGATCCCGCGCTGGCGGGCGGGGCGCTCAACGACCTCGGCGTCTACCCGCTGAGCGCGCTGGTCGCACTCTTCGGTGAGACGGATGCGGTGACCGCGTTCACCGTCCCCCTGCCCACAGGGGTCGACGGCGCGGGGACGGCGCTGCTCGCCTACCCGGGGTTCGTCGCCGACATCGCGTTCTCGAAGATCGCGGCATCGGCGCGGCCGAGCGAGGTGCAGGGGGAGCGGGGGACGCTGGAGATCGATCGCATCACCGAACCGCGGCGGCTCGTTCTCACGCCGGTCGGCGGCGCTGCAGAGGAGCATGTCGTGTCGGGCGACGACAACAACATGACCTACGAGCTCATGCGGTTCTCCGAGCTCGTGCGCGGCGACGATCCGGCGCCGGATCAGGCGCGCACGGCGGCGGTGCTGCGCCTCGTCGAGCGGATCCGCGCCGCGGCATGGTGACGACCGCGGCGACCGGCCCCCACGACGCGAGGGCCGGCGTCGTGCGATGATCCCCGGATGAGCCCCGGTTCCGACCTCGACACGCTCGTCGCGCTGCGCCGCGCCCGCGACCGCATCGATCGCGAGTACGCGCAGCCGCTCGACGTCGAATCGCTCGCGCGCGGCATCCACATGTCGGCGGGGCATTTCAGCCGGCAGTTCAAGCTCGCATACGGCGAGACTCCCTACGCGTACCTCATGACCCGGCGCATCGAACGCGCCATGACGCTGCTTCGTCGCGGCGATCTGTCGGTCACCGAAGTCTGTTTCGCCGTCGGGTGCCAATCGCTCGGCACCTTCAGCACACGCTTCACCGAGCTCGTCGGGGTGGCGCCGAGCGTGTACCGCGAGCAGGGTGCGCCGTTCCGGGAGGGCATGCCGCCGTGCATCGTCCGCCAGGTGACCCGACCGGTCAGGAACCCCGCACCGGTCAAGTGAACCCGACCGGTCAGGATTCAAGAAGCGGCGGCGACAGCGCGGTCGTAACGTGGCCCGCATGGAGATCACGATTCATTCGAGCTTCCTGCCCCACACCGACCCGGAGGCCTCGCTCGCGTTCTACCGCGACGTGCTCGGGTTCGAGGTGCGCCTCGACGTGGGGTACGAAGACATGCGCTGGATCACGGTGGGCCCGGCTGGACAGCCGGACACCGCGATCGTGCTCCACCCGCCGGCCGTCGGCTACGACGTCACCGACCAGGAGCGGGAGCTGCTGCTGCAGCTCATCGCCAAGGGCAGCTACTTCGGCGTGAACCTCGCCACCGACGATCTCGACGCCGCCTACTCGCGGATCGAGGCGGCGGGTGCCGACATCGTGCAGGAGCCGATCGAGCAGGACTACGGCGTGCGCGACGCCGCATTCCGCGACCCCGCGGGAAACCTCATCCGACTGCAGGAGACCAAGAAGGAGAACGGGTCATGACCGAGACCAAGAGCACCAAGAGCGGCTTCAGCGCAGAGGAGCGCGCGGCGATGCAGCAGCGCGCCGACGAGCTGCGATCGACGAAGGGACTCAAAGGCGCGGCGAAGCTCGCGAAGGAGCTGGAGGCCTGCGTCGCCGCGATCGACGAGCTCGACGGCGTCGACCGTGACGTCGCCGTCGCGCTCCACGCGATCGTCAGCGAGGAGGCGCCGCACCTGAACCCCAAGACGTTCTACGGGTTCCCCGCCTATGCGAAAGACGGCAAGGTCGTCGTGTTCTACCAGCCCGCCTCCAAGTTCGACACCCGCTACGGCACCGTGTCGTTCGATGAGACCGCGAATCTCGATGATGGTGAGATGTGGGCCACCTCGTTCGCCGTGATCGAGATGACGGATGCCGCCGCGTCCCGCATCCGGGAACTCGTCAAGAAGGCGGTGAGCTAGCCGCCTGCCGCCACCGCCGCCGGGTCGACCCGCAGGATGCGATCGTCGCCATCGCGCGGGTCGCCCCGGCCATCGGTGTTGTTGGTGACGACCCAGACGGCGCCGTCGGGGGCGACGACGACATCGCGCAGCCGCCCGTACTCGCCGGGGTAGCTCTCGCGCTGCACGGACGGGTCGCCGAGCGACACGGCACGCAGCACCTCGCCCCGGAGGTTCGCCATCAGCACCGACCCCGAGGCGATCGCGATGCCGCTCGGGCTCGCCTCACTCGTCGCCCACTGCGCGATCGGGTCGATGAAGCCCGCCTGCCCCGCCTCGCCTTCGACGACGGGCCAGCCGTAGTTGCCGCCGGGTTCGATGACGTTCAGCTCGTCCCACGTGTTCTGCCCGAATTCGCTCGCGAACAGGCGGCCGTCGGCATCCCACGCGAGACCCTGCACGTTGCGATGGCCGAGGCTGTAGACGGGTGAGCCGGGTGTGGGGTTGTCGGCCGGCACCGACCCGTCGGGTTCGAGGCGGAGGATCTTCCCGCCGAGGGCTTCGGAGTCCTGCGCCGCGAGCGGGTCGCCGGCATCCCCGACCGGCACATACAGCTTGCCGTCGGGCCCGAAGGCGATGCGCCCCGCGTTGTGCACGTTCGCAGAGGGGAGCCCGTCGATGACCGTCGCGGGGGCCCCGAGCTCCAGCGCACCGGGCTCGCCCTCCAGCGGATACCGCTCGACGCGGTTGCCGTCAGCGCCGGTGGAGTAGGCGAACAGCTCGCCCCCGCGCACGGCGAGTCCGAGAAGACCGCCCTCGCCACCGTGGCGCACACCATCGATGAGCGCCACCTCGCGCACGTCGCCGTCTGCCGTGATCTCCCGCACGAGCCCGGAGTCGCGCTCGCTCACGAGCGCCGAGTCGCCCACGAAGACGAGCGACCACGGTGCTCTGAGGTCTTCGGCCACGGTCTGCGGTGTCGGAGGGAGGGGCGCGCTCGTGCGCGCGGTCATCGGGGGCGACGACAGAGGCGACGGCGTTCCGCTCGGGGTCGAGTGGTCGTCGACCACGGGCGTGCAGGCGGTCAGCGCCGTGGCGATCGCCACGACGAGGGCGAGGGCGAGGGCGGGCGCGGTGGCGGCGGCATCCGGTCTTCCCATGCGCCCACGCTAACCAGGGGGCCCGCCGTTCGACAGGGCGGAGGAGGCGGGCCGCCGCGTCGCACGTAGACTGGAGGGGATCCATCTCCGCTTGAGACAGAAGAGTTCCGCCGTGTCTGCCGCCCCCGCCCGCGCCTTCGATGTGCGACACCTGCAGCTGGCCCGCGCGCTGTTCGCGGCGCTCGCGGCGATCATGATCACGTTCTCGCCCGACCACTCCGCCACGGTCGGGCTCGCGGTCTTCAGCGGGTGGGCGATGGCGACGGCGATCGTCTTCTTCGTGGCCGTCTGGCTCGTGTACGGCCCGGGCGACCGCGCGACACCCGTCGCCCTCGCGATCATCACCGTGGCGGCCGGCATGGTCGCCGGGATCCCGTCGCTGCGCACCACCCCGCTCTTCTTCGTGATCGTCATCGTGTGGGCGCTGCTCACGGGCGTCGTCGAGCTCGTCTCCGGCATCCGGCGCCGCCGCACCGACGAGAGCGCGCGCGACGCGATCCTCATCGGCTCGGTCACCCTCGCGCTGGCCGCGGGCCTCCTGCTCGTGAACCCCGCGTACAGCCTCGACTACTTCATCGCCGAGGCGGGCCGCTCGTTCGAGCTCACCGGCATCACCATCGGCGTCGGCATCTTCGGCGGGTACGCGGCGATCGTCGCGGTGTTCCTCGCCATCGCGGGCTTCTCACCGCGGCGTCCGGCCGCCGACACCGCCGGCGCCCCCACAGACACGTCTTCGACAGCAGGAGAGCCCGCATGACCGACTCGCGCCCGCATCGTCGCGACCTCATGAAGCCGGCCCAGCTGCTCGGCCTCGCCTTCATCGCCGCCCTCTTCGGCGGCATCATCACCCTCATCTCCATGGGGGTGTTCCAGCAGTCGCGTCCCGTGCCGGCCGGGGAGATCGACCCGCAGCTGAAGGCGTGGATCGTCGCGGGTGTCGTGGCCGGCATCGTGTTCATCGTCACCCTGGTGACGATCGCGCTGCTGCTCCTGGCCGTCGACCCGGCCGAGTTCGGCAAGAAGGTCGACCGCCCGGTGCTCGTGCACCCCGACGACGAGGCGAAGAACGCGCACGGCGGCGCCTCGGCGACCGCGACGGATGCCGACGACCCCCGTCCCCGCGACGGCTCCTCGTCGGGCGATGCCGACGGGGCCGCTCCCCGCGCCTGACGGCCCCTTCACCCGGCCGCGCCCTGGGCGTACCCGGCCGCGCCCGCAGAGGCGGGACGCCGGATCGACCGCGCTGCGTCAGGCGAGCTCGTCGACCAGCCTGTCGGCGAGACCCGTGTACGTCGCCGGCGTGAGGGCCAGCAGGCGCTGCTTGGCCTCTTCTCCCACATCGAGTCCCTGCACGAATTCCGCGAGCTCCGCACCGCCCACGCGTCGGCCCCGGGTGAGTTCCTTGAGCAGCGCGTACGGGTCGGTGATGTGCGAGCGTCCGGCGACGATCTCGGCACGCACCACCGTCTGGATCGCCTCGGCGAGCACTTCCCAGTTCGCGTCGAGGTCGGCGCGCAGCACGTCTCGCGAGAGGGAGATCTCGGTGAGGCCCCGCTGCAGGTTGTCGAGCGCCAGCAGCGAGTGTCCGAAGGCCACGCCGATGTTGCGCTGGGTCGTCGAGTCGGTGAGGTCGCGCTGCATGCGCGAGGTCACGAGCGTCGAAGCGAGCGTGGCGAACAGGCCGCCGGCGATCTCGAGGTTCGCCTCCGCGTTCTCGAAGCGGATGGGGTTGATCTTGTGCGGCATCGTCGACGATCCGGTCGCACCGGCGACGGGGATCTGGGCGAAGAAGCCCATCGAGATGTACGTCCAGATGTCGGTCGCCAGATTGTGCAGGATGCCGCCGGCGTGCTTCACGCGGTCGTACAGCTCCACCTGCCAGTCGTGCGATTCGATCTGCGTCGTGAACACGTTGAAGTCGATGCCGAGGCCCTCGATGAACGAGCGCGAGAGCTCAGGCCAGTCGACGTCGGGGGCCGCGGCGAGATGCGCCGACCAGGTGCCGGTCGCCCCGGAGAACTTCGCCAGGTACTCGCCGCCCTCGATCTGGCGGGCGACGCGCTCGAGGCGCCACGCGAACACGCCGAGCTCCTTGCCCATCGTCGACGGGGTGGCCGGCTGGCCATGGGTGCGGGAGAGCATCGCGGCATCGCGGTGCTCTCGGGCGAGTTCGGAGATCGCGGCGATCACCGCGCGCAGCTTCGGGAGCCACACCCCCTCGACGGCGCGCTTGACGGTGAGGGCGTAGGAGGCGGAGTTGATGTCCTCGCTCGTGCAGGCGAAGTGGGCGAGCTCGGCGATGCGGTCGAGGCCGAGGGAGGCGAGGCGATCGCGGACGAGGTACTCGACCGCCTTCACGTCGTGGCGGGTCACCGCCTCCTTCTCGGCGAGCCAGTCGATCTCCGCCTGCCCGAAGTCGCGGTACAGCGCGCGGAGCGTCTCCTTCTGCTCAGCTGTCAGGGGCGTCGAGCCGAAGAGCGAGCGGTCGGTGAGAGCGATGATCCACTCGACTTCGACCTCCACGCGGGCGCGGTTGAGGCCCGCCTCCGACAGGTAGTCGCTCAATCCTGCGACTGCGGCGCGGTAGCGGCCGTCGAGAGGGCTGAGAGGCTGGGGAGGAAGAGGGTTCACGAGGCTCCGATCGGTGAGATGACGGGCGCTCAGGACGTCGGTCGGATAGCTGGTTCGAGCTGCCGGAAGAGCGCCCGGCTCGCGCTTTCGATCATACCGAGCACCTCATCGAACATCTGCGGGCCCGCGTAGTACGGATCGGGCACGTCGAGGTTGCCGCCCGCGGCGGGATCGAAGGAGAGCAGCAGCGCGAGCTTGTCGGTGTCGACGGGTGTGCGGGCCCAGCCCGCGAGGATGCGCTCGTGGGAGCGGTCGAGCGCGACGACGAGGTCGAAGCGGTCGAAGTCGGCGGGAGTGAACTGGCGGGCACGGTGGCGTGATCCGTCGTACCCGCGCCCGGCGAGTGCGGTGAGGGTGCGGGCGTCGGCGCGCTCTCCCACGTGCCAGTCGCCGGTGCCGGCGCTCGCCGAGACGACGCGGTCACCGAGGCCCGATTGGTCGGCGAACCAGCGGAAGACCACCTCGGCCATCGGTGAGCGGCAGATGTTGCCCGTGCAGACGAACACCACCCGGAAGGGGTCGTCTCGCGTAGCCACCCACCTATTCTGGGGGGATTCCGGCCGTCCTGCACAGGTCCGCCTCCTCCACAGCTACGGCACTGCGCGCCCGGTTCACGGTCCGAGCGCTCGAAGAACGGCCCGCGGCCGCCACCCGGCACGCTGTCGTCCATGACAGACACGGATGCCGCTGCCGATGCCCGGGCGCTGCTGGGCCGCGCACGGGAAGCGCTGACGGAGGTCCGCCGCCGGGGACCGCGGCTGGCGTCGGCGATGGCCTGGCGTTCGCCGTCGGCACGGGAGTTCGGCGTGGCTCTGGCCGACTGGCTCGGCCTGCTCGACCGCATCGAGGCGCGCCTCTCGCGATGGGACGACGACCTCCGGCGGGCGGCGCTGGCCCGCGCCGCCCGCGAGGCGGGCGACCTGTGAGCGACGCTCTCGACATCCGCTCCGGCGGGGCGGTCGCGGTCGACACGACGACGCTGCGTCGCGCGGCCGACGACATCCGGCAGCTGGCCGACGGCTGCGACGAGGTGCGCCGCCTCGTGTCGCGCGCGGAGGACGCCGCCCGCGAGCGCCGGCTCCCGGTGCCGTTCCCGCTGATCCCCGTCCACGATGCCGAGTCGCGGGCGCTCGCTCTCGCCGATGCGCTGCGTCACCGCGCCGATGTGTACGAAGCCCTCGAGAGAGCAGTCGCGGCTCGGATGGCGGGAACGGGGCCCGTGGCGCGGGGAACGGGCGCCGAAGGGGCTGTCGCCGGGGGAGCGGAGTTTGAGGCGGAACGCCTGCTCGCCGCGTGGCGCGCGAGCCGCCACGGGGCAGTGGAGCAGCAGCTCCGAGGTGCTCTCGGTCCGTTCTGGGACGTCGCGCAGCTCGTCTCCTCGTTGCTGGCGGCGGTGCGAGCGGCCGGGCTCGGCGCGGTGCCCGGGGGAGCGGCGCCCCTTCGAGGCGATTCCGGGCCGGTCGCCGTCCGTGAGCTCTCGCGCGCGCCCACGCGCGCCCCCGCCTCGATCGAGGAGTTGATCGCCCGCACCCCCGGCGACGGCGACGCACGCGTGCGGGTGGAGGTCTACGGCGACGACACGGCCGGACGCCAGTACGTCGTCTACATCGCCGGCACGCAGACCTTCACCCACGGCGGCGACGACGCGTGGGACATGCAGTCGAACATCGAGCTCTACACGCGGCAGCGGTCGGCGTCATATGCCGCCGTCGAACAGGCGGTGCACCTCGCGGGGGCGCGAAGGGGAGACCCCGTGCACATCGTCGGGCACTCCCAGGGCGCCATGCTCGCGACGCATCTCGCACGCGACGGCGGCTTCGACGTGCGCAGTCTCGTCGCCGTCGCCAGTCCTGTGCAGGCTGCGCTTCCGGGCGACGCGCTGCAGGTGACGCTGCGACACCTCGACGACCCGGTCGCCGCGCTCGCGGCTGGGGGCATCCCCACCGCCGCGGGGTCACGTGACTCGCTTGTCGTGGAGCGCGTCTTCGACCCCCAGGTGCGGCCCGACGACCTCACGCTCTCGTCGCATCACCTCGCCGCCTATCTTGAGACCGCCGCGCTTCTCGACCGCAGCGACGACCCGCGTGTCGACACGGTGCGCGCTCGGCTGGAGAGTCTGTCGGCGGCGGGAGCGGCCACCGCGATCATGTACGGCGCGCACCGAGAACGCACGCCGGCTCCCACCGCGTCCGCGCGGGGAGGGCGCGCTGCGCTCAGCGGCCCCGCTTGAGCTGCGGACGCAGGATGATGCCGAACACCCAGTTGATGAGCGAGATGACCAGCGCCGCGACGACGCCCAGCCAGAAGTCCTCGACGCGCAGCCCCCAACCCCACCACAGGGTCGTCCATGCCGTCAGCCACAGCAGGAAGCCGTTGATCACGATCGAGATGAGGCCCAACGTCAGGATGTACAGCGGGAACGCCAGGATCTTCAGCACCGTCCCGATGAGAGTGTTGACGATCGCGAACACGGCGGCGATGGCCAGCAGAGTCAGCACGAGCTGGAGGGTCTCGCCGGGCTCGAAAGCGATCACCTCCACCCGCAGCGGCTCGATCAGGCTCACGACCCAGATGGCGAACGCATTGATGACGACGCGGATGAGGAATCTCATAGTCGGTCAGTCTTCCACGGCCGCCCAGGTCAGGGAATGGCCGATCGGCGTGGCATCCGTAGACTCGTCGCGTGACCGACTCTCCCGTGCGCATTCGTCCAGAGATCGCCGCGCTGCCCGCGTACCGGCAGGGCAAGCAGGCAGGCGCCGACGCCTTCAAGCTGTCGAGCAACGAGAACCCGTTCGACCCGCTCCCGGGCGTCGTGGCCGCCCTCGCACGCACCACCGGAGTCAACCGCTACCCCGACGCCTCCTCGCCCCGGCTGCGGCACCGACTCGCCGAGCGCTTCGCCGTCTCGGACGACGCGGTGCACGTCGCGGCGGGCTCGGTGTCGATCCTCTTCCAGCTCGCGCAGGCCACCAGCGGACCGGGCGACGAGATCGTCTTCGCGTGGCGCTCATTCGAGGCGTATCCCGGGGTGGCGGTCGTGCCGGGCGCGAAGGCCGTCATGGTCCCCCTCGCAGAGGGCGGGCGTCACGATCTGGCGGCGATGGCGGAGGCGGTCACCGACCGCACCCGTCTCGTGATCGTGTGCAGCCCCAACAACCCCACCGGCCCCGTTGTGACCCAGGCCGAGTTCGACGCCTTCGTCGATGCGGTGCCGCGTGACGTGCTCATCATCCTCGACGAGGCCTACATCGAATTCGTGACCGACCCCGACGCCGTCGACGGCCGTCGCGTCATCGCGTCGGGGCGCGAGAACGTGGTGGTGCTGCGCACCTTCTCGAAGGCCTACGGACTCGCCGGGCTGCGCATCGGCTACGCGATCGGACACCCCCGCATCCTCGACGCCGCCCGCTCCACCGGCATTCCGCTGTCGGTGACCGCTGCCGCTGAAGAGGCGGCACTCGCGAGCCTCGACGCCGAAGCCGAGCTGCTCGAGCGTGTGCGGGTGCTCGCCGATCGTCGCGACCGCCTCGCCGCACGGCTGCGCGACGCCGGGTGGGACGTGCCGCAGGCGCAGGGCAACTTCGTGTGGCTCCCGGCCGCCGAGCGCACGCTGCAGGTGGCCGCCGCCTTCGAAGAGGCCGGCCTCATCGTGCGTCCGTTCGCCGGCGACGGCATCCGCGTCTCGGTGGGCGAAGAGGACTCGCTCGACCGGGTCGTGGCGGTCGCCGCCGCCCAGCTTCCCTGAGGCCCCGATGGTGCGTCCCCTGCTTCGCGAGCGCCTCGACCGCATCGTTCTCTATCAGGTGTACCCGCAGAGCTTCGCGGACGCCGACGGCGACGGCATGGGCGACCTCGACGGCATCGCCGCGCGCCTCGACTACCTCGCGTGGCTCGGCGTCGACGCCGTGTGGATCAACCCCTGCTTCGTCTCCCCGATGCGTGACGCCGGCTACGACGTCGCCGACTTCGACCGCATCGACCCGCGGTACGGCGGCGATCCGGCGTTCGACCGGCTGATCGAGGCGGCCGACGCGCGCGGCATCGCCGTGCTCCTCGACCTGGTCGCCGGGCACACCTCCGATCAGCATCCGTGGTTCACGGCGTCCGCCGACGATCCCGACGACGACCGTTACGTCTGGAGCCCGACCCCCGCCCCGGGGTTCGAACCCGGGCCGGGTGCGCGCGGCGACTGGTACAAGCCCAACTTCTTCGCGTTCCAGCCGGCACTGAACTTCGGGTACGCGCGTCCCGATGCGGCGGAGCCGTGGCGGCAGCCCGTCGACGCCGCCGGTCCGCGGCAGAACCGCGACGCGCTCGTCGACATCATCTCCGGGTGGTACGCGCGCGGCGTGCAGGGCTTCCGCGTCGACATGGCGGCCTCGCTCGTGAAAGACGACCCCCGACACGTCGAGACGGGCAGGCTCTGGGGCGAGGTGCGGGCGCGGCTCGACGCGCGGCATCCGGGCAACATCCTCATCTCCGAATGGGGCGACCCCGCGCGGGCCGTGCCGGCCGGGTTCGACGTCGACTTCTTCCTGCAGTTCGGGGGAGACGATGACGGCAGGGCGCTCAAGACGCTCTGGAACAACGGAGCCGGAACCGTGCATGAGGCGTGGGAGCCTCAGGTGGCATGGGCGGATGCCGCGGGCACCGCGGATGCCGCGTACTTCGTCGACGCGTGGCGTGCCGCGACCGCCGCGATCGACGCCGCCGGCTCGACGGGCCTCACCGGGCTGCCCACCGCCAACCACGACTTCACGCGACTCGTGGCCGGCGCGCGCACGGCCGACCAGGTGCGCCCCGCGCTCCTGCTGACCCTCACCTGGCCGTCGATGCCGTCGATCTACTACGGCGACGAGATCGGCATGCGCTATGTGCCGGGGCTGGCGTCGCTCGAGGGGTCGTCGCTCGGGCCCGCCTATGAGCGGGCCGGATCACGCACCCCGATGCAGTGGGGCGATCTGCCGACGACTGCTGCTCCCGTCGCATCGTCGCGGTACCTGCCCGAAGACCCCGATCCCCTGCGGCCGACAGTCGCCGATCAGCTCGACGACCCCGGGTCGCTCCTGCGGTTCGTGCGCGCAGCGATCGCGCTCCGCCGCAACGACGCACGCGTGGCCGCACGGGCGCCGATCGAGGTCCTCGCCACCGGGGCGCCGTTCGTCTTCCGCCGTGGCAGTCTGCTGATCGCGCTCAACCCGTCGGCACAGTCCCACGAGGTCTTGCTCGCCGAGGTGGGGGCGGATGCCGGGGCGCCTCCCGTCGACCTCCTCTCCTCGGGGGCATCGGTGACGGATGTCGCCGTGCACCTCGCGCCCTTCGGATGCGGCGTCTTCGATCTCGACGCGATCGACCCGCGCTGACCGGCACACGCAAGGACGCGGCGGGGAGCACGCACATGCACGCGCGGCCGTGAGCGCCCTCGAGGCACGGTCGCCGTTGTGCCCCCAATACGGCGATCGGCGGCATCCATTGTCGAACCCATGCAGAGACGCGTATGCGCAGGGCGTTAGCGTGGGTACATGACCCCGCCTGACGACCCCGCCCTCGTGCGCGTCCTGGCGGCGGACGGGACGTTCGCCCCCACTCGCGAAGCCGAGCGCTACCTGCCGCTCATCGACGCACTCACCGACGCCGAGCTCGAGACGTTCTACCGCGACATGGTCGTGGTGCGCGCATTCGACCGCCAGGCGACCCACCTTCAGCGCCAGGGGCAGCTCGCGCTGTGGCCGCCGTCGTTCGGTCAGGAGGCCGCGCAGGTGGGCTCCGCCCGAGCTGCGCGCCGGCAGGACCACCTCTTCCCGTCGTACCGCGAGCACGTCGTGTGCACCATCCGCGGCGTCGACCCGGTCGACATCATCCGTCTCATGCGCGGCCTGACGCACGGCGGATGGGACCCGACCGATCCCAAGAACGGCAACACCCACATCTACACGCTGGTGCTGGGTTCGCAGACGCTCCACGCGACAGGGCTCGCGATGGGCCTCGCGTTCGACGGACGCTCCGGCGCCGGTGACCCGGACCGCGACGAGGCCGTGCTCGTCTATTACGGCGACGGGTCGTCGAGCCAGGGCGACGTGCACGAGGCGATGGTGTTCGCGGCCAGCTACCGCACGCCCGAGGTCTTCTTCCTCCAGAACAACCAATGGGCGATCTCCGTGCCGGTCGCGACGCAGTCTCCGGTGCCGCTCGTGCGCCGCGCCGCAGGCTACGGCATCCCGTCGATCCAGGTCGACGGCAACGACGTCCTCGCCAGCTATGCGGTGAGCCGGGTCGCCCTCGACGAGGCGCGGGCAGGCGAAGGCCCCCGCGCCATCGAAGCGCTGACCTATCGCATGGGCGCCCACACGACGAGCGACGACCCCACCAAGTACCGCACTTCCGATGAGGAGTCGTCGTGGGCGCAGCGCGATCCGATCGCGCGCATGCGCGCCTACCTGCAGGGGCGAGGGGCGGCAGAGTCGTTCTTCGCCGACGTGGATGCCGAGGCCGCCGCATACGCCGACGATGTGCGCGTGCGCACCAACGAGCTCGGCGAGATCGACCGCGAAGTGATCTTCGCCCACGTGTACAGCGAACCCCACCCGCTCATCGACGAGCAGAGGCGCTGGCTCGCCGACTACGAAGCATCGTTCGAGGAGGCGTGAGATGACGACCGAGATCATGACGTCGACGTCGCAGGAGCCGCGTGTGGAGACGATGCCGTTCGCGAAGGCGCTGAACGCGGGCATGCGCGCGGCGCTCGCCGCCGACGACCATGTGCTGCTCATGGGCGAGGACATCGGTCGCCTCGGCGGCGTCTTCCGCGTGACCGAGGGCCTTCAGGCGGAGTTCGGGGAACGGCGCGTGCTCGACACTCCGCTGGCCGAGTCGGGCATCGTCGGCACCGCGATCGGACTCGCGATGGCGGGGTTCCGCCCGGTGTGCGAGATCCAGTTCGACGGCTTCGTCTTCCCGGCTTTCGACCAGATCACGTCGCAGCTGGCGAAGCTCACCAACCGTCACGAGGGGGCGATGTCGTTCCCCGTGGTCATCCGGATTCCCTACGGCGGGCACATCGGCGCCGTCGAGCACCACCAGGAGAGTCCGGAGGCGTACTTCACGCACACCCCCGGCCTGCGGGTGGTGTCGCCGTCGACGCCCAACGACGCGTACTGGATGATCCAGGATGCGATCACGTCGAAAGACCCGGTCATCTTCCTCGAGCCGAAGGCGAAGTACTGGCTCAAGGGGGAGGTCGACACGACCTCCCGCGCTCTGCCGCTGCACGCCTCCCGCATCGTGCGCCGCGGCACCGACGTGACCCTCGTGGGGCATGGCGCGATGGTCACCACGCTGCTGCAGGCCGCCGCGCTCGCGGAGGGCGAGGGCACGTCGTGCGAGGTCATCGACCTGCGCTCGCTGTCGCCCGTCGACTACGGGCCGATCCTCGACTCCGTGCGCCGCACCGGGCGCATGGTCTACGCGCAGGAAGCGCCGGGCTTCACCTCGCTCGGGTCGGAGGTCGCCGCCACCGTGATGGAGAAGGCGTTCTTCGCGCTCGAAGCGCCCGTGCTGCGGGTGTCGGGCTTCGACGCCCCGTTCCCGCCGGCCAAGCTCGAGGGCCAGTACCTCCCCGACGCCGACCGCATCCTCGAGGCCGTCGACCGCGCCCTCGCCTACTGATCGCCGCCCGTCCGCCTCGCGGACATCGAGAGGACCCACGATGAGCATCCAGACCTTCCACCTGCCGGACGTCGGTGAAGGCCTCACCGAGGCCGAGATCGTGCAGTGGCGCGTCGCCCCCGGCGACGAGATCGCCGTCAACGACGTCATCGTCGAGATCGAGACCGCGAAGTCGCTCGTCGAGCTGCCGTCGCCGTTCGCCGGCACGATCGGTGAGCTCCTGGCATCCGAGGGTGACACCGTCGACGTGGGCGCCCCCATCATCACGATCGTCGGAGCGGCGAACACCCCCGACGCATCGGCGGGACAGAGTGAGCACGGCGAGAAGCCTGCGGAGCCGGATGCTGGGGGCTCGGTGCTCGTCGGATACGGCACCGGCGGATCGGTGAAGTCCCGTCGCAGCAGGCCCGCGCCGCGCGCGGAGGCCGTGCGCGCCTCGGCCGGCGTGGTCGCGAAGCCGCCCGTGCGCAAGCTCGCCCGCGACCTCGGGGTCGACCTCGCCCAGGTGAGCCCGTCCGGTCCCGCCGGTGAGGTCACTCGCGACGACGTGGTACGGCACGCCGAGCAGGCGTCGGTCTTCCGGAACATCGCGACGCCCGATCTTCCGTCGGAGCGCGAGCAGACGATTCCGGTGGCCCGCAACGGCGCCCCCGTGGCATCCGTCGGCGGCACCGGACCCGCTCCCGCGCTCGTGGAAGGCCGCGAAGAGGCGATTCCCGTCAAGGGCGTGCGCAAGGCCACGGCATCCGGCATGGTGCGCTCCGCGTACACCGCACCGCACGTGTCGGTGTGGACCGACGTCGACGCCACGCGCACGATGGAACTGGTCAAGCGGCTGAAGGCCTCGCCCGACTTCGCCGACATCAAGGTCTCGCCGCTGCTCATCATGGCCCGCGCCGTCATCTGGGCCGTGCGCCGCACCCCGATGGTCGGCGCCGCGTGGATCGACCGCGAAGACGGTTCGGCCGAGATCCGCGTGCGCAACTACGTCAACCTCGGCATCGCCGCGGCCACCCCTCGGGGCCTCCTGGTTCCCAACATCAAAGACGCGCAGGATCTCAGCATGCGGGAGCTGGCGCGGGCTCTGGAGCGGCTGACGCTCACGGCGCGCGAGGGGAAGACCTCGCCCGCCGACCAGCAGGGCGGCACGATCACGATCACCAACATCGGTGTGTTCGGGATGGACGCGGGAACGCCGATCATCAACCCCGGTGAGTCGGGCATCGTCGCCATGGGCACGATCCGCCAGAAGCCCTGGGTGGTCGACGGC
>JAEYVZ010000101.1 GCA_023431405.1 Actinomycetes bacterium | reverse complement strand
GTAGCTCAATGGATAGAGCATCTGACTACGGATCAGAAGGTTAGGGGTTCGAGTCCCTTCGGGCGCGCACTGTGTTGAGACAGTAGAGAAGACCCGCGGTTCGCCGCGGGTCTTCTTGCGTTTCGGGGGGTGGTGGCCGAAACGCTGTTCGCCGTGACGCGAGATGGAATCCGCAGGCTTGTGAAGTGCGGGCATCGCGGCGTTGTCGCCGGCGGAGTCGACCCTATCCGTGGATACGGCGAGCCCGTTCCGGTCGAGTTCGGCTTGAAGGCGACGCGAACGAAACTGACTCCCTCAATCACCGTGAACTGTCGTGCCGGCCGGTTTGAGAGGCTGTATCGCCATTCGCCATTCGCCCTTCGCCAACGCGGAGAGGGCGCCCGTACCTTGAACGTAGGTCGCAGCCAGCGCTTTGGGCCCGACCTCGCTGCGTCAGGCCAGGTGGCGATTCCAGAACGGGTCCGCTGCCCAGTTAGCAGGAACCCCCATGCCCGCAAGATTCATGGGGGAACGGGTGAGGAGGAGGTCGTTGAGTCGACGAGCCCAGTTGCTGTGGGGTGAGATGGTGTCGAGAACCGACTGCAGTGACACCAGCACTGGGTACAGACGCTTCCGCGACTGCTCCGGCAGCGCGCCGGGCTTCAGCCAGGAGATCGCCGCCGAGGTGGGGATGGCCGGGTACACACCGAGGCCAACGTTCCACAGTCGAGCATGATGCGCACAGATGTTCCGCGCGCGAACGTAGGTCAGCATCCAGGACTCGAGGATGGGCGCCGTGAGGCCGACGCTCCCAGCGATGGCCGTTCGGTCCGAGCGCAGACGGAGATTGCGATAGACGCTCGTGAGCTGGCCGATGGTCAGCGTCTCGACCATGAGCCATGACGGTGGCAGCTCCGGTGAACCGTATGTCGTGAGATAGTGCTCAAGCGCGGATCGATGCACGAGGGAGTCCTCGCCTGAGTCCGGCATTCCTCGAAGGCGATCGGCGCCCGTCTTGCGCACGATCCTCAAGAAGTCAGCGTGATTGTCCAGTTTGCGGAAGTGGGCCGAATCCATGAACCAGTGGGAATCGTCGTATGTCAGAGACATGTGGTCGGTGAGGGCTGCTCGCACGGCGACCTCGACACGCTCGAGAGCGTCCATGACCAACAGTCGAAGCGAACGGTCGAAGACGTAGAGATCGAGCACATCGTCGAACGAGGTCCCTCTCCGCATCTGGTGCTCTGGACCCCCTTGCTGGAACGGAATCGTGTACGGCGAGAGTCGGTAGTAGCCAATGTGGCGGACATACCTCGCGGCGCGATCTCGATCCGGAATATGCAGTCCACGATCTGAGAGTCGGTCGACAAGGTGATCGACGCTGAGCGGCGGCTTCTCATACCGGAGCGATCCACGCGGCCTGGGCGGTCGAATCATCCAGAGAGCCTCCTCACGCAGACAAAAAAATCCCCCAAGTGCGCATCGTGGAGAGGCGTGGGGGATGTAGTGCGTTCACACTAACACGCGGGGAGGACATCGCGGGTCGATCCCAGAGAGTGTCGTCGCACAGTTCGGCACGCGCGCGCTCCGGACGTCGAGCCTCCACATGTCTTGACAACGCGCGGAAAGTATCTCGTTAATCGCTTCTGGCTCGACATCCTTCCCGCGGATAGAGCATCCCGCGGGCCGCCAGTCCGCCTACGACGACGTCGAGTATCACGACTGACCCCGTCCGCTCCCTATGCACAGTGAGGATTCTCACGCGACGGGGAAGGTGCACCGATGCTAACCGCCCACGAACTCGAGCGCCACATCGGCGTTCTGCCTTATGACAGCGAGCTTTTCGGCATCTATCAATCGCTTCTCGGATGGAAGTCCGCGCGAGCGCAGGCCCGCTTCGGGCCGGCCCTGAGCCGCGATCGACACCAGGCGATCGATCGAATCGCCGGGCAGTTCATCCCGCAGGTCGATGCCCGGTTCGACGAGGGATGCGGCATCGAGTTCCGCGTCGAAGCCGGTGTGCTCGCTGCGGGGGTGACCCGCGGCCACAGCACCCAGCTGATGAACGCCATCGCCGAATCGCTGCCACCGCTTCGCGATTACGACGACGCGCAATGGGGCGATCTGCTCTCGCCCGATCGGGTCGACGAAATGCTGCACGGTCCCGTGGCTGATCGGCTTCAGAGGGCGTACCGGGTGCTCTGCGACACGCCCCTCCAGCTGCGGCGCCATGACGACGAAGACAGCATCCGTCTTCTCAAACAGAACAGCCTTCGCGCTCAGCTCGACGCCGAGTCAGCGGTCGCCGGTGCACTGCTGCACCTTGTCGCGCAGAAGCAGTTCACGGTGCTGCGCACGCTCTTCTACAGCGAGTCAGATCACGCGCCCGCGGTGGCGGGGCTTCTCGGGCTCTCCGACGCGAAGAGCGCGGCCGCCGGCTATCTCGACATCGAGAGCCTCGACCCCACCGATCGCGAACATCTCGCGTCGGTCGGGCTGTCGCCGCTCAGCGTCGTGCACCTCTACCGCCAGTACTTCTTCGAGTTCGATTCTTTCCTGGGCACCCCGGTCGGCCATGTCTGGCTGAGTCCGCATGCGGAGGTGGAGCTCATCGAGGTCTCCACCCGGCGCCAGTACGAAGAGCGCATCATCGAGCAGGCGCTGGAGACGACGGTGAAGACCGAAACCACCGTGACGGTCTCGGACGAGCTGTCGGATTCGGTCAAAGACAGCAATCGTTCGGACATCGCCTTCGGGGCCAACGCCGACGTGAACCAGGGCTGGATCGGCGGAGAGGCCAACGCCTCCACGAGCTTCGACATGAACACCACACAGGAGAAGGCCCGCGAGACGATGCACAAGCGCTCGCGTCAGCAGAGCGACAAGCTGTCGACCGAGATCCGCAAGAGCTTCACGTCCACGTTCCGTACCGTGACGGAGACGACCGACGTGTCGAGCAAGCGATACCTCCTGAAGAACGGCACGGATGAGCTCGTCAACTACGAGCTGCGCCGCAAGATGCGTCAGGTGGGTGTGCAAGTGCAGGATGTCGGCTCGTACCTGTGCTGGCAGACCTATGTCGACGACCCGGGCCGATCGCTCGGACTGGGGCAGCTGCTGCACGTCGCGAAGGAGCCCGACACGGGCTCTCTGAAGAACCCCGAAGCGCAACCGCTGCTGACCCCGTTCACCTCGACCACGCAGATCACGATTCCGTTCACGCAGACCAGCAGCGACGAGGGCGACAAAGACGAGGGCTACCGCTACGGCGTCGAAGTCGACACCGACTTCAACGAAGGGTCTCGTGAGCGGGTCGCCTGGGAGTTCCCCCAAGAGGCCTACTGCGATCGGGCGAACTTCGAGCTCTCGCAGGTCGACCTCGGCGCCAACGGCGAGTCGGTGGAGTTCGACCTCAGCCGCCTCAACATCCGCGCAGAGAACGGCAGATGGCTGTTCGACGTGGTTCTGGCCTACGTCAACTTCGGCGGGAAAGACGCGATGACCATCGCCGCCACCCTGCACTGGACTCCGATCGAATCGGCCAACACCGCGATCACGGATGCGAACAACGCGAAGGTCAAGGAGTACGAGAACGCGATCCGCGAGGCGTATGAGAAGGAGTTCGTCGAGTCGGCGCGGGAGCGCGTGACACTCGCGTCGAAGATCCGCCAGCGCAAGTACGAAGACCTTCGTGAGGAGGAGCGGATCGTCGTCTATCGGGCGCTGATCCAAGACCTGCTGACCAAGGACATCCCGCAACCCGACGATCGCACGCGGCACATCGTCGCGGAGCTCATCAACTCGATCTTCGACGTCGACAAGATGCTCTACTTCGTGTCTCCGGAGTGGTGGCGGCCCCGCCTTCACCGCAGCGGGCAGCATCTCGGCAAGCCGTCGACGCCCAAGATCGGCGACACCGCCTCCCCGGCGGTCGCGGCGGTCACCTCGGCCACTGGGATCCCGAAGGGGATCGTCGCGCAGATCCCGGCGTTCGCAGGGTCCATTGCCGGGCTCTCGAAGCCCAAGCCGGATCCGCTGCTCGCTGACAGCGTCGTCGGCTGGGGAGGCGTGGAGCAGTGGCGGCACGACAACTACTACGTGACCGAGGATTCGGAGCCCGCCCGCTTGGGGGCCTCACTGGGCTGGCTGATGCAGTTGGACGGCGACAACCTTCGAAACGCGTTCCTCAACGCACCGTGGGTCAAGGCGGTGCTGCCCATCCGTCCCGGGATGGAGGAGGCGGCGCTGAACTGGCTGACCAAAGTGGAGGGGATGAACGGCATCGGTCCGACCGACACCTACCACACCAGCAATCCGGAGGAGCGGGATCTCGACGGAAACCCGCTGGACGGGCAGGCCATGTTCGACGTTCTCCGCGACATGGCGCGTCGCGTGCGGATCAAGCACGAGGCGTCTGTGAGGACGGGGAGCTACCCCGAGGTCGACACCGACGCCGGCCCCGCCAACCCGGTGCTGGTGGATGCGGCCAACACCGTCACGGCGACGCCGGTGGATCGTGTCTACGAGCACGGTTTCTATCCGCTGATCGGCGGGTTCCGCAACAACGTCGGCACAGGCCAGTTCCCCGTCATCGATCAGTGGGTCGAGATCCTTCCGACCGATCAGGTCGTCCCGGTCGCCGTCTCCTACGACCCGATCACCGGCCGGATGAAGCCCTGATGGGCGAGCCGACCTACCGCGGAACCAGCGGCGGCTCGCAGTTCGACGCGTTCTATCGCGACGAGTGGGGCCCCGTGAACACGGTGGGCAACACGTCGGTCGACGTCCGCCCGCGGTTGGGATTCCGCAAGAACCGGTTCACGCTCGTGCGGACGGGCGCAACGATTCTGGAAGCGGAGGGCGGATGGACCCTCCCCGCCCGCAACCGTGCGAACCCGAAGACGAATCCCGGGCTCACCAACACCTCGAATCCTGTGCCGGCGGGGGAGAGCGACGACTTCATCGTCAAGCTGGCACCCAGCGCTGAGGTGCTGACGCAGATGCGCGCCCGGGCGTCCGGCGGCTCCTGGTCGGGCGAGGTCTCGGTGACGCTGCTGTTCGCGGTCGGCCAGGAGCTCAACCGCCACGGCCTGCGCTCCTTCATCGAGCGCGCACAGGGTCAGCACGTCGTCATCCACGTCCGCTGCAACGAAGCGACGAAGCCGTTCTACGCCCGGGTCATCGACACGGCACAGATCGAGTCGCTGCTGACGACCGCGCTCGGCGGGAAGGTCACCTGGAAGCTGCGCGTCATCGCGGGGTACAGCTTCGGGTCGGCGGGGGTCAACCAGGTGATCCTCAACTCGCTGGTCGACCTCACCACGGTGCGGCGCCTGGTCTTCTACGACTGCCTTTACTCGTCGCAGTTCGGGTCGACCGCCGAAGCCATAAAGCTCCTCAAGAGCAAGGCCGGGCCCGATCTGCGCATCGTGGTCTACAAGACCTCCGACGGCGGGAACAGTTTTGCGGATGCCGGAAGACTGAAGGTCGTCGCCGACAACCCGGGCCTCATCGACCGCCGAGGGCTGATCGAGAATCTGTACCACTCCCGCGACTTCCAGGCGCTGTGCGTGTTCCGTTCGCTGCAGGGCGCGGTCGATGACGGGGTGGTGGCGCTTCCCGCCGACCTGCAGACTCGTCACGACAAGATGGTGCTTGCGACGGCGTCTCTCTCGCGCGGGA
Source organism: Actinomycetes bacterium (assembly GCA_023431405.1). Lineage (GTDB taxonomy): Bacteria > Actinomycetota > Actinomycetes > Actinomycetales > Microbacteriaceae > Microbacterium. The sequence continues at coordinate 88,799 of JAEYVZ010000101.1, read as the reverse complement.
CGGTGATCTCGAACAAGGACACGTGGTCGTTCGTCCGCGGCTCGATCCCGGCCGGCGCCACGCTGTTCGAAGACTGGGCGAAGGCCAACGAGAAAGCGGTGCGCGCGTACGGCGAGAAGCTCGGTGTCGCCAGCAAGAAGGGCACGTTTCGCGGCATCCTCTGGCCCAACCTGATTCCCGGCTGGTGGCAGGGAGAGGCCGAAGACGTGCACGATCTGGTGATTCCCGAAGTCGGGTGGGAGTACCTCACGTTCTGACGAGGTCTGGCTGCACCGCAGACAGCGCCGCTGCAGGCGAGCATCCTCCTCTCGCCGGGGATGGTGCCGCGAAAGCGGGTGTCGTATCGTCGGGGGGCATGAGGGCCGCAGAGGAGCCGCGGGGCGGGAAAGCGGAGGCTCATCGTCTCTCCGAACTGGAGGAGCGCCGTCGCCGTCGCGAAGTGACCAAGACCTCCGTGACCGTGGCCATCAGCTGGTGCCTCCTCCTCGCCGCGTACTTCGCGGTCAGTCCCGACGCGCACATCGTGTGGACCGCCCTGGTCGTGATCGTCGGAGGCGGATTCCTCTTCGCCGCGCTGCTGGTCCGGCAGCTTCACGGGATCGTCGCCGCCGAGCTTCCCGAACTGCGTGCCGTGCAGGCCATCGGCGTCACGATCATCGTCTTCCTGCTCCTGTTCGCCACCGCCTACCTGGCCTTCCCTGCGGAAGCATTCAGCCGTCCGTTGAACCATGCGAGCGCGCTGTACTTCACGATCACGGTCTTCGCGACCGTGGGGTTCGGTGACATCACCCCAGAGACCGATGCCGCGAAACTGTTCGTCTCGGCGCAGATGATCCTCGACATCGTCCTCATCGGCGCCATCGTGAAGGCTTTCGTCTCGGCCGCCCAGGCGAGGCTCGCCCATCGGGGGAGTCCTTCGCCCTGAGCAGTCGGCTCTACTCGTCTTGCTGTGGGGTCTCGTCGGCGCGCGGCTCCCACTCGCGCAGGGGTGAGAGCCACGACGGGAATCTCTCGAGAAAGGTCTGCCGCGTCTCCTCGGATTCCACGCACACGTCAACGCCGCCTTCGTACGGACGGAACACGCGCCGACAGCCTTCCGTCATGATCACGGGACGCTCGTGCATTGACGTGACAGCCTCGAACAGATCCGTCAGGCGAGAATCGTGGACGCTCATCTGTGTGACCCAGAGATGAGCCCATCCGTCGTAGTCATCCTCGTTGAGTTCGCGAAGAACTCCCAGCCATGACGCGTCCCCCAGGATGCGCCGCACTCCCGGCTCCGGAGGTGCAGGCTTCCTCGGAACGGCGGTCGCCGAGGAGTAGGCGTACGCCTCCACCATCACGGTCACCTGGTCGCTGTCCTCGGCTACCGCAGCGAGCACGTCGCGGTAGCGGCGCAGGATCTCCCGGTCCTCAGCCGGAGTGGTGGGATATTCCTTCGACCGCGGAAGGTAGTGATATCTCACCCAACGATCGCGGGCGCGCCAGGGGTTCACGTGGAACCATGCCATCGTCGGCCAAGACTCTCCCCACTGCTTCACAAGCAACTGGTGATCGGGTAGCGCAAACAGCTCCGTGGATCCGGCCAGAAACCGCAGCCGGTCGTCGGCCTGGGGCAGATAGCGATTGTGGGAGAGGCGAGACACGCAGCAAATCATAGGGTGGGAGCGCCGAGATCCTTTTCGGCACGTACCCGGTCATATGGCCCGCCTGCGCTACGTGAGGCTCCGGATGAGCCAGGTGGCGCTCGGCTCGTCGATGACGAGGTCGGAGATGAGGCCGGCGGCGAGGGCCCCGCGCAGCGCGAGCAGTCGGCTCTTGCCCGACACGACGCACACGCGCCGGGGTACGCGCCGGAGCAGGTCGAAGCTCATTCCCGTCGTACGGGCGTTCAGCGGGATGTCGTGCGTGCTGCCGTCGGCGCGGAAGAACACCGTGGCGATGTCGCCGACCACGCCCGACTGGATGAGTGCCTCCTGGTCGGCCTGCTCCAGGTAGTTGGCGCGGTACACCTTGCTCGGCACCTCCGCACGCGGCGAGCCGATCCCGAAGAGGGCGACGTCGAGCTGCTCGTGGAGGTCGAGGATGCGGCGGACGCTCCGCTCCCGCCACATGATCTTCTTGGCCTCCGGATCGTCGAAGAACGCCGGCACGGGGAAGTGCTGCACCTCGGCGCCGAAGGCCTCCCCGAAGCGCTGCAGGATGTCGCTGGCGAAGTCGACACCGGCGAGGCTCCCGGCGCCGTTGAGCTGGACGACCCGCGCCCGCACGAGCGGGTGGGTGCCCAGGTGCCGGCTGATCGTGGTCGTCGTCGAGCCCCAGGCGACCCCGAGGCTCTGCCCGCTTTCGAAGAAACGGGGGATGAGGGCGGCGGCCGCCGCGCACACCCGGTCATGGGTGTCGATGTCGTTGAGCAGGCGCGGCACCGGGACGAGGTGCGTGGTGATCCCGAACCGCCGTGCGAACGCCCGATGGATGTGCGGATCTTGATCGTTGGGGGCGTGCACCTCGATTGAGACGATTCCCACGCGGCGTGCACGTTCGAGCATGCGCGAGACCGTCGACCGCGACGTCTTCAGGTCGGCGGCGATGGCATCCATCGTCATGTTCTGGATGTAGTACAGGTGCGCAGCGCGGTGCAGTTCTTTCGTGGATTCCACGGGCGGATCCCCTTCTCAGGCCGGTCGACGCCCACGGAGGGGAGCCGGCGGTCCGGCACTCCGATGCATCGTGACGGTCCGCTTCCGCCGAGCATACGGCCCCCGGGTGGGCGCGTGCACGTATTCTCATCGGCTTTGCGCGGCCGTTCATCCCTCCTGCATAGTGATCGACGTGCCCGCCGACCCGAAGGCGGGACTATCCACGCAGGTCCCCTGCATGCCCTCAACGACGATGGGAGATCAACGATGAATCGCTTTGGACGCACGGCCCGCACGCGGGTTCTGAGCGCTGCGGCACTGGGCGGACTGGCGGCGACGCTGATCCTGACCGGCTGCAGCAGCGCAGGCGCCGACAAGCCCGGCGACGCCGCCACCGAGGACAAGGCCGTGAAGCTCAGCGTCGCGAGCTTCCTCCTCGACGGCACACCGAACGCCGACATGGTGCACTGGTTCCTCGACACCGTCGAGGAGGAGTCGGAAGGCTCCATCACCTTCGACTACTTCGCCGCAGACTCGCTCTGCCCGAGCGCCGAGATCGTGCAGTGCGTCATGGACGGCCGCGCCGACATGGGTGTCGTCCCCGCCACCTACACGCCCGACAAGTTCCCCCTCCAGAACCTCAGCGCACTGCCGTTCATGACCGACGACAACGCGGCCATGACCCGCGCCTTCTACGAACTGTCGAAGAGCAACGAGGTCTTCAACGACGAGAGCGCCCGCATCGGCCTCAAGAACCTCGCGTACTGGCCCGCCGGTGCGTCGCTGTTCGGCTCGAAGGTGCCGCTGGAGTCGACCGAGTCGTTCGACGGCCTGCGCATCCGCGCGGTCGGTGACGGCATGCTCGCCGCGATGGAGGCCGTCAACGCCTCGCCGATCGCGCTGACCGCCGGTGAGATGTACGAAGGCGTCGAGCGCGGCGTCATCGACGGCGTCGCCAACAACATCGACGCACCCATCTCGTACAAGCTCACCGAGGTGCTCGACCACTGGACCGACACCGGCTACGGGCACTACATCACGATCGGCATGTGGCTGTCGCAGGCCGCCTACGACGGCCTCTCCGACAACCAGAAGGCCATCGTCGACTCGGCCATCGAGCGCCTGAACACCGGTGAAGGCATCGAGGTGTTCGCCGAGACCGCCGCCACCCAGTGCGACTACATGCTCGAGCAGGACAACGTGACCCTCACGCGCTGGTCCGACGACGAGATCGCGAAGTTCAAGAGCCTCACGGGCGACAAGGCCGAGAAGATGTGGGTCGAGACCGCCAAGAAGGCCGGCATCGCCGACCCCGAGTCGGTGCTCGAGGAGTACCGCGGCTACCTCGCCGAGTTCGGCGCCGACGACACGAGCCGTGTCGCGCCGCTCGCCGACTGCGCGGCGCGCTTCGCCGAAGAGCGCTGATCGAACGACCGGGAAGCGCACGAAAGGCACAGGAATGAAGCACCTCGACAGATTCAACGGCGTGGCCTCACGCGTGGCGGCCATCGTCGCCGCCGCGCTCACGATGGCGCTCGCGATCTCGATCACCGCGGACGCGGTGGCGCGATTCGTCACCAACCGCAGCATCCCCGGCATGGTGGAGCTGTCGGAGACGCTTCTGGTCGCCCTGGTGTTCCTGGCGCTCGGCTACTGCGCCTACTCGGGGTCGCACATCGCGCTGACCCTGGTCACCGGTGCGCTTCCCGGTCGCATCGCCGCCGGAGTGAGGGCGGCGGCGTTCACGCTCGTCGCCGTCCTCCTCATCTGGATGCTGTGGGCCACCGGCATCCGCGCCCTCGACGCGTTCGAGACGGGCGAGTACAAGTTCGGCCTCGCGCAATGGCCGCTGTGGCCGGCGCGCGCCACGATCGTCGTCGGTCTCGCCCTCACGCTGCCCGTCTACATCGTCGGCGTGTGGGACAACCTGCAGATCGCCCGGGGCCTCAAGCCCGTGCCCGTCAACCGCGCAGAGGACGGCGCGCACGTCGTCTGACGCTGCGCTCCGAGTCTGAATAGGAACCAACGATGATCCTCGACACCTCCCTCATCATCGCCATCACCCTCGGTGTGCTGATGCTGCTCCTCGCGATGGAAGTGCCCGTCGCCTTCTCGCTCGCCGGCTCCGGGGCGGTCGGCCTCGTGCTGCTCCACAGCTTCGGCTACGCCACCAACGTCCTCGGCTCCGTGCCCTTCACGGCGACGGCCACCTTCTCGCTGACCATGATCCCGATGTTCATCCTCATGGGGACGTTGGCGGTGAAAGCGGGCATCGCCGAACAGGTGTTCGCGATCGCCAACCGCGTGTTCCGGCGTCTGCCCGGCGGTCTCGGGTGCGCCACCGTCATGGCCTGCGCCGGCTTCGCCGCCGTCTCCGGGTCGAGCGTCGCCACCGCCGCCACGATGTCGAAGATGGCCGTCGGCGAGATGCGCAAGTACGGCTACCCCGCCCACTTCGCCACCGGCATCGTCGCCGTCGCCGGCACGCTCGGCGTCATGATCCCGCCGAGCATCATGCTCGTGCTCTACGCCGTGCTCTCGGGCGAGTCGCCCGCTCAGGTGCTCGCCGCCGGCATCATCCCCGGCCTCCTGTCGGCCGCCGCGTACATCCTGTACATCATGACGGTCGCCCGTCGCGTCATCGTCCCGGTCGGCGAGCGCTCGCTGGAGACCGTCACCGCCCACGCCGCCGTCAACGCGAAGGTGCCGGCAGGCTCCGTCTCCCTCGCCGAGGTCGACGCCCCCGCCCGCCCCGTCGAGCGCGACATCACGCAGGTGCCGCTGCGGAAGCTCCCGTGGCGCGGTCTCGTCAACATCGGCATCCTCTTCCTGATCGTCATGGGCGGCCTCTACTCGGGGATCGTCACCCCCACTGAGTCGGCGGCCCTCGGCGCCATCGCCGCGCTCCTGATGATGCTCATCGAGCTCCGGCGCACGGGCCTGCGCTCGCTGTGGCGAAACGTCGCCGACGCGCTCAAGGAAGCGGCGACCTCCACGACGAGCGTGTTCGCGATCGTCGTCGGCTCGATGGTGCTGTCGACCTTCTTCGTCGCCTCCCGCGTGCCGCAGGAGCTCGCCACGTGGGTCGGCACCCTCGACGTGCCCGGCTGGGTGATCGTCGCCATCCTCCTTCTCATCCTCATCCCGATGGGCATGGCGCTGGAGTCGATCTCGATCCTCGTGATCGCCGTGCCGCTCATGCACCCCATCGTCACAGGGCTCGGCTTCGACGGCATCTGGTTCGCGATCCTCGTCGTCAAGCTCATCGAGGTGGGCCTTGTGACCCCGCCGGTCGGCGTCAGCTGCTTCGTGGTGTCGGGCACGACCGGTGTTCCCGCTCAGACGGTCTTCCGCGGCATCCTGCCTCTGGTCCTGGTGGAGCTGGCCGTCGTGGTCGTGCTCTTCCTCTTCCCCGATCTGGTGCTCTTCCTCCCCTCGCTCGTCGCCAACTGAGCGCGGCCCCGCGCCGGGCTCATCCCGGCAGCACCGCCCGTCACCTTCCGTCCATCGCCATACCCAGGGAGAACCATGTCTTCTTTCGCCTCCGAGGTCACCTTCGATTTCACGGGACGCACCGTCATCCACACCGGCTCCGCGCAGGGGATCGGCCGCACGACGGTGGAGTCGTTCCTCGCCGCCGGTGCCCGAGTGATCGCGGTCGACCTCGACGTGACGCCGTTGGAGCCGCTGCGCGATGCCTCGGACGGCCGGCTCGTGCTGGTGGCCGGTGACGTGAGCGATGCCGCGACAGCCGAAGCCGCGGTCGCCGCCGCAGAGGGACGCGTCGACGTGCTCGTCAACAACGCCGGAGTGCTCCGCGACCGCGTGCACTGGAAGCTCACCGACGACGACTGGAACACCGTCATCAACGTGCACCTGCGCGGCACGTTCAACTTCATCCGGGCCTGCTCCCCGCTCATGCGGGCCGCCGGCTACGGACGCATCGTCAACACGACCTCCTACGCCGGCATCCGCGGCAACTTCGGTCAGGCCAACTACTCCGCCGCCAAGGCCGGGATCATCGGCCTCACCAAGGCCACGGCCAAGGAGCTCGCGGCCTTCGGGGTGACCGTCAACGCCATCAGCCCGAACGCGCAGACGGCGATGATCGACTCGATCCCGTTCGAGCGCCGCGAGGAGATCCGCAAAGAGGTGCCGATGCAGCGCTTCTCGACGACCGACGAACTCGTGCCGGCGATCGCCTTCCTCTCCTCGGCTGACGCCGGCTACATCACGGGCGTCGTCCTGCCCGTCGACGGCGGCATCGCCATCTGACCCGCGGGCAAGCACTCGCACCCCACACCCGACACCGACAAGACACAGATACGCAAGGAGCACACATGGAACTCACCCTCGCCCAGGTCCGCGACGCGAAGGACCTCGACCTCGGAGTGAGCGAATGGTTCACCGTCGAGCAGTCGCTCATCAACAAGTTCAGCGAGCTGACCACTGACGACCAGTGGATCCACGTCGATGAGGAGCGCGCCGCCGCCGGTCCTTTCGGCGCGACGATCGCGCACGGCTATCTCATCGCCTCGCTCATCTCGCAGTTCCTCGACGAGCTGCTCGTCATCACCGACCGCACCCTCACCGTGAACTACGGTATCGACGGTCTGCGCTTCACCGGCCCTGTGCGGGCGGGCTCGCGCATCCGCATGCACATGACCATCAAGAGCGCCCGCGTCAAGGGCGACGCCGTCATCGCCGACCTCGGAATGCGCATCGAGGGCGAAGGCGTCGAGAAGCCGGTGCTCGTCGGTACCGCGCTCTTCCGTTTCAGCTGAACCCACGCCAGAGTTGGTGGAGACCACGATGACTCCCAAGCCCGTATCCGCTGCCCTCGAAGAGGGCACGATCCTCCCGAACCTGCTTCGTCGCCGCGCGGCCGAGCACCCCGAGCACGTCTTCTCGCGAGACGTGAACGGTGACGAGCGCGACTACGCGACGATGCTCGGCAACACCCTCGGCTACGCGGGGTTCTTCCGCGAGCTGGGGCTGGAGCCCGACGAGATCGTGGCGACCTTCCTTCCCGCCTCGCACGCGGCGCTCGAGGTGTGGATGGGGCTGACCTGGGCGGGTGCGGTCGAGGCCGCGCTCAACATGGGGTACCGCCACCAGCTGCTGGCCGACGTCATCAACGACACGACCGCCCGCACCGTGGTGACCGTGACCGACTTCCTCCCCACGCTCGCGGAGGTGTCGGGCAATCTCGAGCACGTCGAGCGGATCGTGCTCATCGACGCCGCCGAGCGCATCGCCTCCCCTGTGGAGGGATGGGCGTGCCTGCCCGGTGCCGATGCGCCGCGGCATCCGCACGACGAGAGCGCGCTGGTCGCCCCGACCCTGGAGGGCACGAGCTGCATCCTCTACACGTCGGGGACGACCGGGCCCTCCAAGGGCGTCGTCATCCCGTGGGCGCAGATGATCGAGAGCGGCCGCACGATCATCCCGACGCAGGCGATGGACGAGACGGATGTCTTCTACTCGCCGTACGCGCCCTGCCACATCACCGGCAAGGCCTACTTCTACAGCATGCTGCTGCTGGGCGGCGGATACGTGCTGCGGCAGCAGTTCAAGACCGCGGAGTTCTGGCCCGACGTGCGCCGGTACGGGGTCACGACGACCCTGCTCCAGGGGGCGATGGCCCACTTCCTGTGGAACCAGCCGCGCACTGCGGCGGATGCCGACAACCCGCTCGACAAGGTGATCATCGCCCCGGTCATCGCCGAGGTCGACGAGTTCGAGGCCCGCTTCGGCGTGCGCGTGGGCACCGTCTACAACATGACGGAACTGAGCTGCCCACTCATGTCGGAGGACTGGACCAACGACGGCCGGGGGAGCTGCGGCTCCGCCCGTCCCGGGGTCTCGGTGCGCCTCGTCGACGAGTGGGACCGCGAAGTGCCGGTGGGCGAGGTGGGTGAGCTGCTCGTGCGCCACGACGAGCCGTGGACCATGACGATGGGCTACCTCGGACGCCCCGACGCGACCGTGGCGGCGACCCGCAACGGCTGGTTCCACACGGGCGACACGTTCTACCGCGATGAGAACGACCGCTACTTCTTCGTCGACCGCAAGAAGGATGCCATCCGTCGGCGCGGTGAGAACATCTCCTCCGCCGAGATCGAGCGTGAGGTGCGCGTGTTCCCGGGGGTGAAGGAGGTCGCGGCGGTCGCGGCGCCGTCCGAGTTCGGCGAGGACGAGGTGCGGGTGATCATCGTGCCCGAATCCGGCTCCGAGATCGACCCGGGTGCGCTGTTCGAGTTCCTGACCACCCGGATGGCGAGCTACATGCTGCCCTTCTACATCGACGTGGTCGACTCGATCCCCAAGACCGAGACGCAGAAGATCCAGAAGAACCTGCTGCGGGCGATCCCGATCTCCGATTCGACGTGGCGCCGGCCCGCGCGCCGCGTCGGGTCGTGACGTCTGCGGCCGCTGCCGCCATCCGCTGGGCGGGCTACGAGGACGCCCTCGCCGCCGCCCGGGCGCGCAGCGGCGCCGATGAGTCGGTGACGGTCGCCGTCGAACGGCTCGGCGACCGCGACGTCGTGGTCGCCCGCCTCCGGTTCGCCTTCCTCGGCGGATCGATGGGCCGGGAGCACGGCGAGCGGGTGGTCGCCGGCATCGACGAGGCCGTGCGCCGCCGTGTCCCGTTCCTCGCCGTCGTCGCCTCGGGCGGCGCCCGCACGCAGGAAGGGTACGACGCGCTCATGCAGATGGGGGCGACGGTCGCCGCCGTCGGACGCGCGCGTGACGCCGGTGTGCCGGTGATCGCCTGGCTGCGGCATCCGACGATGGGCGGCGTGCACGCCTCGTACGGGGCGGCGGCCGACCTGATCGTCGCAGACCGGGGAGCGGCAGTGGGCTTCGCCGGCCCCCGTGTGGTCAGGGCGCTCACAGGACTCACCGTCGACGGCTCGAGCCACACCGCCGAGGCGTATCACGCGGCCGGTCTCGTCGACGCGCTCGCCGACGATGAGGATCACGCGGTGCGGCTGCTCACCGAATGGGTCGCGGTGGTCTCACCCGCACCGTCGCCGGTGCCTCTCGCGCCGGTCGCCGCACCGGCGATCCCCGGCGAGTCGGACATCGACCTCGCTGGGTGGGATGCCGTCACCCACGCCCGCGCCGAGCGCCCCAGCGCACGGGAGATCATCCGCGCCGTCAGCGACGCGCACGTCGAACTCCGCGGCGACCGCACCGGCGCCGATGACCCCTGCATGGTCGCCGCGATCGCCCGGGTGGGCGGCCGCCGCGTGATGATCGTCGGCACCGACCGTTCCGCTCCGGGGGCGGGTGGGCGCCGAGGTGCGCCGGCCGCCGCCGGCTTCCGCAAGGCGCAGCGCGCGATCCGCCTCGCCGCCCGGTGGGGCGTGCCGATCGTCACACTGATCGATACCGCCGGCGCCGATCCCTCCCCGGCATCCGACCGCGCGGGGCTCACTCACGCGATCGCCGAGACGATGGCGGCCCTCTTGGCAGTCCCCGTGCCCACGCTCGCCGTCGTCACCGGCGAAGGCGGATCGGGTGGCGCGTTCGCGCTGGCCGCCGTCGACCGCATCGCGATGCAGGACGATGCCGTCTTCGAGGTGATCGCGCCCGAGGGGGCTGCCTCGATCCTCCTGCGCGACCCGGCCCGCGCGGCCGAGATCGCCGAGGCGATGGGACTCGGCGCTGCCGACCTCCGCCGCCGCGGACACGTCGACGCCGTGCTCCCCGGCCCCACGACGCACGGCGCCGGGAGCGCCGTCGAGGCCCTGCGTGCCGAGATCCAGCGGCACCTGACTGCCCCGATGGGGCCGGGTCGCACAAGGCGGTTCCCGGCTTCGCCGTCTGAAGGAGACGATCGATGAACCCCGCTCTCACTGAAGCGATGAGCCCCGTCGGCCGCACGTGGACGGCACCGGGCCGGCGCATCAATCACACCGTCGCCGGATCGGGCGAGGCGGGCACCGTGCTCCTCATCGCGGGCCTCGGGATGCAGCGCATCGAGTGGCAGCCGCGCTTCGTGTCGGGGCTTCTCGACCGCGGACTCCGTGTGGTCATGGCCGACAACCGCGACTGCGGCCGCTCGCACGTGGCGGGCGGAGAGTACGGGCTGGCGGACATGGCAGGGGATCTCCTGCTGCTCCTCGACCACCTCGGCATCGAACGAGTGCACGTCGTCGGCATCTCCATGGGCGGCATGCTCGCCCAGCATGTCGCGCTGCGCGCCCCGGAGCGATGCCTGTCGCTCACCTCGCTCATGTCGTCGACCGGGCGCCGCGGAAGCGGTCGCCCGCACGAGGGCGCGAAGTGGATCTTCACGGCGGAGGTGCCCTGCGACTCGGTCGACGCGTACGCCGATTACGCCGAGCGTCACCACGTCTCGATCGCCGGCGCCACGCACGTCGAGCTCGAGTTCGCGCGTGAGACCGCTGTGCGCTCCTACATCCGAGGACTTCGCCCGCAGGGGACCGCCCGGCAGCTCGCTGCGATCAAGGCCGACGGCGACCGCGCCGAGCGGCTCGCGACGATCACGGTGCCGACCCTCGTCGTTCACGGCGACGACGACCCCATGATCGACGTGTCGGGCGGTCGCGACACGGCGGATGCCATCCCCGGCGCCGACCTGCTGCTGCTTCGCGGTGTCGGCCACACCATTCCGGCGGCGCTCGCCGATGGTCTCGCCGAGCGGCTGGCGGCGCACTTCGCCCGCAGCGTCGGTTAGTCACGGCAGATCCTCCTGCGCGCTCTTCGCTCACGAGCTAGCGTGGAGGCCTGCAGCGAAGGGGCACTCTCGATGAACCGTCACATCCCCGCACACGTGCCGGGCGCACACCCCGATGAACCTCACACCGATGCGCTCGGCAAGCGTCTCAACTGGCTGCGCGCGGGCGTGCTCGGCGCGAATGACGGCATCGTGTCGGTCGCCGGCGTCGTCGTCGGCGTGGCGGCGGCATCCCCAGGGAACGTCGCGGCGATCGCCACCGCCGGCATCGCGGCGCTCGTCGCCGGCGCGTTCTCGATGGCCGGCGGTGAGTACGTGTCGGTGAGCACGCAGCGCGACACCGAGAGGGCGATGATCGCGAAGGAGAAGCGGGAGCTGCGCGAGATGCCCGAGCAGGAGCTCGCTGAGCTCGCCGGGCTCTACCGGGAGCGCGGCCTCTCTCCCGACCTCGCCCAGCAGGTGGCGGTGGAGCTGACGGCGCACGACGCTCTCGCCGCCCACGCGGAGGTCGAGCTCGGCATCGACCCCGACGAGCTCACCAACCCGTGGTCCGCCGCGTTCTCATCGTTCATCGCCTTCACCGTGGGCGCCCTCATCCCGTTCCTGCTGATCCTCATCCCGATCGGCGACCCCGTGTGGATCACGGCGGTCGCCGTCATGATCGGCCTCGCCCTCACCGGCTGGATCAGCGCGCGCCTGGGCGGTGCGCCGGTGCCCCGCGCCGTGCTCCGGAACGTGATCATGGGCACGGCCACGATGGCGGCGACGTACCTCATCGGGCTCGTCTTCGGCGTCGCCGTCGGCTGAACTGCTGAGCCGCTGAGCTGCCGCGCGGCTCTGCCAGGATGGGGAGTGCTGTGAGAGTTCCCCCCGCCTCCTCCCGTTCGGCGATCCTGCGCGCCGCCGCGATCCCGGTCGCGCTCGCCGCCGCGCCCGCGCCGCCGCAGGCGACCGGCGACCCGGCATGGTCGATCGTGTCGGGGGTCGTCGTCGTGCTCGTGATCGGCGCGGTCGTGTTCGTGCTGCGCCGTCGCCACTCCGACTGATGCTCAGCGCGGGGTGACCCGCAGCCAGCGGAACCCGTGCGCGGGAACGACCACGCCGTCGGCGAGGTCGACGGCGGTGCGCTGCACGATGTCGTCGGCCTCGGGCGTGAAGCCCGAGAGGGTGAGCGGCTCCACCCGCACCTCGCGGTCGCTCACGTTGGCCAGCACGAGCACGGTCGTCTCGTGCCCTGCTCGCTGGAAAGCGACCACGCTCGCGTGCGGAGTGTGGAAGGGGACGAGCTCGTTGCCGGCGAACTCGGGCGTGGCCTGGCGCACCGAGATGAGCGCCGTCAGACGCTGGTACACCCGGCCGGCTGTCGTGCTCGGGTCGTCTCGCTGCGCGTACCTGTCGCGTGGGCGGTTGCCGCGATGCACCCAGCGGCTGTCGCCCCGGCGGGCCGGGTCGTCGAGGTACGTCGGGTCGTTCAGCTGCGCCACCTCGTCACCGAGGTACAGCAGCGGCACGCCCCCGGTGGCCAGGGCGATCGCGTGAGCGAGCACGACCCGGTCCTCGCCGCCCGGGTCGCCCGCCTCGATGCCGGCGAGGGATGCCGTGGTGCCCGCGACACGCGCGTCGCCGGTCTTGGGGTTTTCCTGGAACGGCACCCCGCGCGCGAAGCTCCCCTCGAACCGCCCCACATAGAAGTCATTGAGGAACCGTCGATGCGCGTAGCCGTCGATGCCGAGCTCGGCGGCATCCTCGTCGGCGAACGTCCACCCGATGTCGTCGTGGGAGCGCACGTAGTTGACCCATGCCGTGCCGGCCGGGAGGGCGTGACGGCGCTCGAGCGCCTGCTGCAGCAGCCGGCCGTCGCGCGTGGCCAGCGCCTCCCAGGTGAGCGCCATCTGGAGCGGGTTGTACGACAGCTGGCACTCCTCGGGAGAGATGTAGCTGACGACCTCGTCGGGGTGCACGATCGCCTCCGACTTGAACACCATGCCCGGCGCAGCCATCGCCAGCACCGCGTTGAAGGCCTGCAGCAGCAGGTGAGCCTCGGGGAGCGATTCGCACGCGGTGCCGAGCCTCTTCCAGATGAAGGCGACGGCATCCATCCGCAGCACATCGACGCCGAGATTCGCGAGGAACAGCATCTCGCCGGCCATCGCGCGGAACACCCAGGGATTCGCGTAGTTGAGGTCCCATTGGAAGTGGTAGAACGTCGACCAGATCCAGCGTCCGTCGTCGAGCTGCACGAATGAGCCGGGATGATCGTCGGGGAAGATCTCGCGAGTGGTCTGCTCGTAGGCATCGGGCATCGTGCGGTCGGGGAAGATGAGGTAGAAGTCCTCGAACTCCGGATCGCCCGCCACGGCTTTCCGCGCCCACTCGTGCTCATTGCTGGTGTGGTTGAAGATGAAGTCGAGCACGAGCGAGATGCCCGCCATCCGCAGGTCTGCGGCGAGCTCCGTCAGCTGCGAGATCGTGCCGAGGCTCGGGTCGACGCGCCGGTAGCTCGACACCGCGTACCCGCCGTCGTTGTCGCCCTCGGGGCTCTCGAACAGCGGCATGAGGTGGAGGTAGGTGAGGCCGAGCTCCCGGAAGTAGGGGATCTGGTCGCGGATGCCGGCGAGGTTGCCGCCGTAGCGATCGACGTAGCAGACGCCCCCCAGCATCCGCTCCGACTGGAACCACTGCGGGTCGGCCTGCCGGCGCAGATCGTGCACCTTGAGGTCGAGCGGGCGTGCGTTCCACGACGCGGATGTCAGGGCCACCACCTGCGCGAGGGCGTCGCGCCCGTCCGGGCGGTCTCCGTAGAGCTGGGTGAACAGGGCGTGGAGACGGGGGAACTGTGCGTCGAACCGCTCGCGGAACGCGTCGTCGACGCGGCCCGCGGCCTCGGCGGCGCTGAGCGCTGCGGCGCGGTCGTCGTCGAGTGAGCCGAGCGGCGCGGCATCCGGGGCGATCATGGTGCTCCTCTCCCGCTTCCAGCCTAGAACGACTCGGTCCCCGGCAACGGGGGGTGGGCCGCGGCTCCGGACCGGTCAGCACTCGATGACGTTGACGGCGAGTCCGCCCTCGCTGGTCTCCTTGTACTTGTGCGACATGTCGATGCCGGTCTGCCGCATGGTCTCCACGACGGCGTCGAGTGACACGTAGTGGCTGCCGTCGCCGCGCAGCGCGAGGCGTGCGGCGGTCACGGCCGTCGAGGCGGCGATCGCGTTGCGCTCGATGCACGGAATCTGCACGAGTCCGCCCACGGGGTCGCACGTGAGACCGAGATGGTGCTCCATCGCGATCTCGGCGGCGTTCTCGATCTGCCGGTTCGTTCCTCCCATGACGGCGGTCAGGCCCCCGGCGGCCATGGCGCACGCCGACCCCACCTCGGCCTGGCAGCCGCCTTCGGCGCCGGAGATCGACGCGTTCGCCTTGAAGAGCGAGCCGAGGGCGGTCGCGGTGAGGAGGAAGCGGCGGATGCCGCGGCGGCGGTTCGCCTCCGCGGTCGCCGCCTCGAGCGGGTCGGATGCCGCAGCCGTCGCGGTGGTCTCGGGCGAGAATCCGAGGAGGGCGCTGCCGACGAGCTCGCCGTAGGGGGTGACGGCGTTGCCCGATCCGAGGCCGGAGTCGGCGAGGAACCGCCACCAGTACATGGCGACGGCGGGGAGGATGCCCGCGGCGCCGTTGGTGGGCGCGGTGACGACGCGTCCGCCGGCGGCGTTCTCCTCGTTGACGGCGAGCGCGAAGGCGCCGAGCCACTCGCCGGGGAGTTCGCGCCGGCCGCTGCGCTCGGCCTCCTCGAGCTGGGCGCGGATCGCGGAGGCGCGGCGCTTGACCTTGAGCATCCCCGGGAGCACGCCCCCGGTGCGAAGGCCGGCCTCCACACACGCGGCCATGGCATCCCAGATGCGGTCGAGGCCTTCGGCCACCTCTGCCTCGCTGCGCAGCGCCTCCTCGTTGCGCCGGGCGACTTCGGCGATCGACCAGCCGTGCTCGTCGCAGAGGGAGAGGAGCTCCTCAGCGGAGTCGAACGGGAACGGGAAGGGCGCTGCCGACACGGCCGGCTTGTCGCCGTCGCGTCGGATGAAGCCGCCTCCGACCGAGTAATAGGTCTCCTCGGCGATGGCGCTGCCTTCCGCGTCGAGCGCGCGGAGGGTCATGGCGTTGGGGTGGCCGGGAAGCCGCACGCGCGGCGCGAACTCGATGTCGGCGCGGGTGAACCGTACGGGCTGTGTGCCGTCGACCGCGAGAAGGTCGCCGTCGTTCCACGACGACCACGCCGATCGCACGTCAGCGGGGTCGACGGTCTCCGGCTCCTTCCCCTGGAGTCCTGCGACGACGGCATCCGGGGTCCCGTGGCCGATGCCGGTGGCTCCGAGGGAGCCGTAGAGCACGCCTTCGACCCGTGACACGGACGGGAGGATTGGGCGCAGGCGGGCAGCGAAATGCCGCGCGGCCCGCATGGGGCCGACGGTGTGGGAGCTCGAGGGTCCTACTCCGATGGAGAACAGCTCGAACGCCGAGACGTAGGCGCTCACCCGGTCGAGCCTACGCGTGTTCAGCCCCGTTGGAACGAGACGAGCCCGACGGTGTTGCCTTCGGTGTCCTTCGTGCGACGTCAGGTTCCGCGGCGCGGCTGTCTGCCGAAGGCTGACACATTTCGAAGGAACTTACTCCGTTCGGCAGGGTCGAGGGGGATCTTGTACGGCGGCTCGATGTACCAGCTCAAAGCGTCTTCGATCTCGGAGAAGGTCACAGGCCCGCGAGTCCAGAGGCCGTTGGGTTCATCGCTGAGAACGATGGAGAGGTTCCACTGTCGTTCCCCCCACACGGCCCACCGTCCGGTGTCACCCGAGATCGCCACGACATCCGCTGTGAAGATGACCGCCCCGGTGGGATCACCAGTGGGTTCGAACGACACTGCTTCCCAGTACCTCGGGAGTTCATGGGTGGCAAGAGTGAACGCCGGGTAGCGACCGAAGTGGGTGCAGTAGTAGAGCTGCGGCGACGGCTCGAGCACCGCGAGGTTGACGCTGGTGTCGCCGTAGTGGGCGGTCAACGCCTGCAGGACGAAGTCGAAATCACCCTCGATCGCGTCACTGTACTCGCAGAAGTCCGCATGTCCGGACGGCGCACGAAATGGCCAGGCGGGGTATCGATCTTCCAGTCGCACGAACTCCGCGATCTTGGCGCGGATGCTCGCATAATCCTCTTCTGCTTCCGGGTAGAACGCGTCATCCATTGCGTGAAGATCCCCCTCGGTCCGATCGGATGGCTCCTCCCTGAGCCCCGGGGGCGAGCTGAGGGGTGAGTCGCCTCGTCATGACGTGTTCAGCCCCGTTGGAACGAGACGAGTCCGACGGTGTTGCCTTCGGTGTCGTGCACGAACGCCTGCCACTCCTCGTGGCCGGCGGGGCCCAGGGTGTCGTCTTCGTGCGTGAAGATCTGGTGCGGCGGGGTGACGACGTCGGCGAGCCCGGCGAGCCGGTCGAGCGCGTCGTGCACGTTGTCGACGCGCAGGTACAGCAGCGAGGAGGGGGCCGCCCGGTCGAGCAGGAGGCGTACGCCGTCGAGATCGAAGAAGACGAGACCGGGCGCGTCGAAGCGGGCGATCGGCTCGCTCCCGAGCAGCACCGTGTAGAAGTCGGCGGCGCGCTCGAGGTCGTCGGCGTGCTGAGCGATCTGCACCAGGTCCATGCGCCCGTCTCCTTGTGTCGTGCCGTCAGGTTAGCGTTCGCGGCCGACCCGGCGACACCCTCGTTCGCCGTGCGAGAACGCCTGGCACTCGTGGGTGGAGAGTGCTAATCTGTCATCAGTTGAGTCGATGTGACTCAACTTTCAGACCACAGTCTCATCAGATCGAAGGAGAGAGAAATGGCCACGTACGACCCCTTCCGTGACCTCGACCGTCTCGCGACGAGCCTCTTCGACACGCGCCGCGGTCCGCGACGGATGCCGATGGACCTCTACCGTGACGGCGACCACTACGTCCTGTCCGCCGACCTTCCGGGCATCGACCCCGGCTCGGTCGACATCGACGTCGACGGCCAGCTGCTCACCATCCGCGCCGAGCGCACCCTCACGACCGGAGACGGCGTGAAGTGGATCACGCGCGAGCGTGAGGCCGCCAGCTTCCTGCGCCAGCTCAACCTCGGCCAGGGCATCGACACCGACGGCATCGCCGCGACCTACAGCAACGGCGTGCTCACGGTCACGATCCCGGTCAGCGAGAAGGCGAAGCCGCGCAAGATCGAGGTCACCGCGGATGCCGCGGCCCCCACGATCCGCGCGCACGAGAGCGCCGAGGAGCCGCAGCCGATCGAGCAGTGACCCGAGTCGAGGCGTCTTCGCCGACGCCACGACCGCATCCGACGCCCCCGCGCCCCGCAACCGGAGCGCGGGGGCGTCGCGTTCCCCGCCGCGTCTGCGCGGTCGGTCATCCCAGCGAGGTACCTCTCGCGCACCCTCGCCCCCGGCACCTCGACCCGTCTAGGATCGAGACAACCCGAACGGACCGTCAGCAAGGATGCCGATGACCGAGAACCAGCCTGCGCCTCCGCGCGCCCCACGGCGCTCATGAGTGAGCGCGAACTCACCTCGCCCGTGTCGCTCACGCGTCCCGACGGGTCGTTCAATCCGGATGCCGCAGGCTTCGCCCGCACGTCGCTCGTGCGCACCGACGGCATCGACGGCCGCCGGTCATGGGGGCGCAACAAGCGCTGGGAGTACTGGAACGTCATCACCCCGACCCACATCGCCGCACTCACGGTGTCATCGCTCGACTACGCGGCCGTGCACGAGGTGTGGGTGTTCGAGCGGGAGACGCAGCGCACATGGGGGGAGGCTGCGACGGTCATCCCCGCGCGAGACGTCGATCTGCCCGGCTCGCTCGGCGACGGCGCGGCGCTCGCGCGCACGAAGCGCCTCGCCATCGCCGTGACGCCCGGTGCCCGCTCGTGGCGGCTGTTCGCCGAGGCGCCTCGCGCGTCGTTCGACATCACGGTGCGGCGACCCGACGACCACGAGTGCCTCGCCGTGGTCGTCCCCTGGTCGTCGCGCCGATTCCAGTACACCGTCAAAGACGTCGCGCTTCCCGCGCACGGCACGATCGTCACCGACGGTGTCGTGCACGAGGTGCCCGAAGGGAGTTGGGCCGTGCTCGATCACGGACGCGGACGCTGGCCGTACGACATCTCCTGGAACTGGGGCGCCGGCGCGGGCGTCAGCGACGGTCGCACGATCGGGATCCAGGTGGGCGGGCGCTGGACCGACGGCACGGGCTCCACGGAGAACGGCGTCATCGTCGACGGGGTGCTCCACAAGATCTCGGTGCCGGTGGCGTGGCAGTACGACCTTCAGCGCCCACTGGAGCCGTGGCGCATCCACGGCGGCGGGCTCGATGCCGTCTTCACCCCCTTCTACGACAAGACCTCGAAGACGAGCCTCGGGGTCTTGTCATCGCGCACCGATCAGTGCTTCGGTGTGTGGGCAGGGACATTCGACGGCATCCGCTTCGAGGGGATCGAAGGCTTCGCCGAAGACGTCCACAACAGGTGGTGACGCCGGTCGGCGGCGCGCTGACGCGGAAGGAGAGCGCATGTCGTTCCAGGCATACCTCGACAACATCGAGGACAAGACCGGGCTCACGCCCCGCCAGTTCGTCGAGAAGGCGGCCGAGCGCGGATTCGGCCCGGGCACCAAGGCGGGCGAGATCGTCTCCTGGCTCGCTGACGACTACCAGCTCGGCCGCGGCCACGCCATGGCGCTCGTGCATGTGATCACGAAGGGCGACAAGATCGACGCGAAGCACGTCGGCTCGGGCGGCAGTCACAGCGACGCCTCCGACACGCTGTGGCTCGACGGGAAGGCGAGTCGGCCCACACCATGACCGTCGCTGTCTCGGTGCAGGGCCTGCGGGTCGCCCGGGGAAGGAGGCAGGTGTTCGACGGGCTCGACGTCGAGATCGTCGCAGGCGCCGTGACCGGCCTCCTCGGGCCCTCCGGCTGCGGCAAGACGACGCTCATGCGGTCGATCATGGGCGTCCAGCGCATCGCCGAAGGCACGGTCTCGGTGCTCGGCCGCCCCGCGGGCTCGCCGGCGCTGCGTCGCCGGGTCGCCTATGACACGCAGGCGGCATCCGTCTACGCCGACCTGACCGTCGCGCAGAACCTCCGGTATTTCGCCCGGCTCGTCGGGGCCCCGGCCTCCGACGTCGCGCGTGTGACGGATGCCGTGGGCCTGCGCGCCCAGCGCGACCAGATCGTGTCGTCGCTCAGCGGAGGGCAGGGCAGCCGCGTGTCGCTCGCGGTCGCGATGCTCGGCTCACCGGAGCTGATCGTGCTCGACGAGCCGACCGTGGGGCTCGACCCGCTGCTGCGGGCGGAACTGTGGCAGCTCTTCCGCCGCCTCGCCGACGAGGGGACCACCCTTCTCGTGTCGAGCCATGTGATGGACGAAGCTCTGCGCTGCGACCGGCTGCTGCTCATGCGCGAAGGGCGGCTGATCGCCGACACCACGCCGGGGGAGCTTCTGGCCGACACGGGGCAGACCGACCCGGATGCCGCCTTCCTCGCCCTCATCCGTCGCAGCCCCCGACGGGACGGTGCCGCGTGAACGGGGTGCGGCTCTCCGCCACCGCGGCGCGTGTGCTGCGCCAGCTCACGCACGACCCCCGGTCGATCGCGCTGATGCTGGTGGCGCCCTCGCTCCTCGTCGGCCTGTTCGCGTGGCTGTTCAGTGATCGCGACGGCGTGTTCGACCAGTTCGGCGGTGCCATCCTCGCGCTGTTCCCGTTCGTGGTCATGTTCCTCGTCACGTCGATCACGACACTCCGTGAGCGGCGCAGCGGCACGCTCGAACGGCTGATGACGACCCCGCTCGGGAAGGCGGATCTCATCCTGGGCTACGCCGTCGCCTTCGGTCTCATGGCGACGCTGCAGGCCATCATCACCGTGGCCTTCGCGGTGCTGGTGTGCGGACTCACCGTCGACGGGCCGGTCTGGCAGCTCGGTCTGGTCGCCGTGATCGACGCCGTCCTCGGCTCCGCCCTCGGACTCCTCGCGAGCGCCTTCGCGCGCACCGAGTTCCAGGCGGTGCAGTTCATGCCCGTGCTCGTCTTCCCGCAGATCATCCTCGGCGGACTCTTCATGCCGCGTGACCAGATGCCCGACGTGCTGTACGCGATCAGCGACTGGCTGCCCCTCAGTCACGCGATCGACGCCGTGAACGCCGTGACGGCGGGAGATGAGGCCGGAGAGGCCGTGCGGCCGCTCCTCATCGTGGCGGCGTTCGCGATCGCGTCGCTCGCCGTCGCATCGCTCACGCTGCGCCGACGCACGCCCTGACGGCCTCGGGCCGCCCGGCAGGTGTCAGGAGAGGCGGCGCAGCTTCGCCGTGAGCGAGCGCAGCTGCTCCAGCTCGGCATCCGTCAGCACCGACATCCGCTCGGCGATCGACTGGCCGTGCTGCATCGCGACGCGACGGAAGCTCGCGAGCCCCTGCTCGGTCGCCCGCACGAGGGCGCCGCGCCCGTCGAGCGGGTCGGGGCCCTTCTCGATGAGCCCGCGAGCGGCCATGCGGTCGACCAGGCGAGACACGCTCGGCTGGCTGATGAGCATGTTCGCCGTCACGTCTCGCAACCGCGCAGCGTGGTCGTGACCGCGCGTCACAGTCAGCAGAACGTCGTACTCCGCTTGGCTGATGTCGCCGTCGGTGAAGTCGGCGCTGATCTCGCCCAGCACTTCGTGCTGCGCCCGGAAGAGGCTCTCCCAGGCGGCGATGGCCAGGCGGCGGTCGGTCATGGCGTCCACTTTATCTCGGCCCTAGGCTGGGGGATATGAGGCTCATCCGGGGATTCCTGGCCGTGCTCGCCCTCGTCGCGATGGCCTCGCTCGGAGGCGTCGGTGCCGCGCACGCCGACGTCGACGACTTCACGTTCGACAGCCTCACTGCCGACTACACCCTCACCCGCGCCGACGACGGCACGAGCCGGCTGCGCGTGGTCGAGACCCTCGTCGCCCGCTTCCCCGACATCGATCAGAACCGCGGCATCCGCCGTTCGCTGCCCGACACGTACAACGGCCAGCCTCTGCATCCGCACCTCGTGTCGATCACCGATCAGGACGGCCGGGAGCGCCCGGCCGAGGCCGAAGACGACGACGGGGTGTTCAGCATCGTCTCGCGCGCCGATGACTACCTGCATGGCGTGCAGACCTACGTCATCACGTACGACCTCGAGAACGTCACCTGGGACTTCCCCGACACGGGCCTCGAGTTCTACTGGGATGTCAACGGCGTCGACTGGGCCCAGCCCTTCGGCACGGTGACGGCGCGGCTGCATCTCGACGCAGAGCTCGCAGGCGACCTCTCGGGCCGTATGGCCTGCTACCAGGGTGTGCAGAACGCGACCACGCCGTGCACCTCGATCGACACGCAGCCAGACGGTGACGGCGTCGTCATCACAGCAGAGGCGGATGCCGTCGGCCCCTACGAGACGCTCACCCTCGCCGTCGGCTTCGAGCCCGGCACCTTCACGCTGTTCGACACCTCCTTCGCCGCCTCGCCCGTGGGCTGGGGGCAGCTCGCGGCAGGAGCCGGAGTGCTGGGGGCGGGAGCGCTCGCGTTCCGCGCGCGCCGCAGGCCGCTCGCCGATGAGCCGGGCAGGCCGACGATCATCGCGGAGTACACCCCGCCGAAGGGCATGGATGCGCTGGAGAGTGCCGTGCTCCTGGGGCGCACGTCGAAAGCCGTCGCTGCGGAGGTGCTCGAACAGGCTGTCGTCGGATCGATCCGCATCATCGAAGGTGAGCGCCGCGTCTTCGGGGGGAAGCCGCTCATCGCCGAGCTCGTCGACCCGTCGCTCGCCGACGGCGACGGGCGCATGCTTCTGAGCGCCCTGTTCCCGTCGGGCGTTCCCGGGGAGCAGTACACGTTCGGCCGGCAGGACACGCGGGTGTCTTCGACCGCGCAGAAGATCCTCGCCGAGGCCGAACGCGAGCTGAAGCGCCGCGGGTTCCGCCGCGAGGTGCCGGCCGGCGCCCGCACCTGGCCGGTCCTCGCGGTCGTCGCGATGTCGGCGCTGGTCTTCCTCCTGGGCATCATCGCGATCGACGACGGCACGAACGCGCTGGTGCCGGTGCTCCTTATGGTGCTCGCCGGCGTCGTCTTCGCGGCAACGATCGTCATGGTCTCCCGGAGGCCGCTGTCGGCTGCCGGCGCGGAGGCCCGCGACCATCTGAAGGGTCTCGAGGAGTTCATCCAGTGGGCCGAGACCGACCGCATCCGGATGCTGCAGTCGCCCGAAGGTGCCGAGCGGGTCGCCGTCGACGTCGACGACCCGCGGCAGAAGCTGAAGCTGTACGAGACGCTTCTGCCGTACGCGGTCGTCTTCGGCCAGGAGAAGGAATGGTCGAAGCAGCTCGCGGTGCTCTACGCCGCGACGGGTGCTGCGGGGCCGTACTGGTATGTCGGGACGGGCGCCTTCGACGCCTCCGCCTTCTCGTCGAGCATCGGCTCGCTCTCCTCTGCGGCCAGTTCGTCATCGTCGACCTCCGGCGGGTCGGGCGGCGGCGGCGGTGCCGGAGGCGGCGGCGGAGGCGGCGGGGGCGGCGGCGTCTGACACCGTCTCGACGTCGCTTCGGCGCCTCAGGGCGCTTGTCGCGCACCGGGTCTTAAGGCCCTAGTGGCAGGGCGGGGGCGGTGGTAGTCAGGGCGGAGGCCGGCTGATCCGGCGGGCCGTGACCGCTATCGAACGAGAGCCGCGACATGTGCACAGGACTGAGCTTCACCACCAAAGACCACTACTTCGGCCGCAACCTCGACCTGGAGTTCTCGTACAACGAGACGGTCACCGTCACCCCGCGGGGCTTCCTCTTCCCTTTCCGCAAGGTGGATGACATCGCGACCCATCACGCCATCATCGGCATCGCGACGGTCGTTGACGGGTACCCCCTGTACTACGACGCCACCAATGAGAAGGGGCTCAGCATGGCGGGGCTCAACTTCCCGGGTAACGCCGACTACAAGGCGGAAGACCCCGACAAGACGAACATCACGCCGTTCGAGTTCATCCCCTGGATCCTCGGGCAGTTCTCCACGGTCGAAGAGGTCAAGGAGGAGCTCTCGCGGATGAGCCTCGTCAAGATCGACTTCAGTGAGCAGTTCCCGCTCTCGCCGTTGCACTGGATCATCGCCGACCGCAACGCGTCGATCACCGTCGAGAGCGTCAAGGAAGGGCTGCGCGTCTACGACAACCCGTTCGGCGTGCTCACCAACAACCCCACGTTCGACATCCAGAGCTTCCGGCTCAACGACTACATGCAGCTCACGAGCCAGCCTCCTCGCGACTCCTTCGCGCCCGGCGTCTCGCTCGACGAGTACAGCCGCGGCATGGGCGCCATGGGCCTCCCGGGCGATCTGTCGTCGGCATCGCGGTTCGTCAAGGCGGTCTTCACGCGCATGAACTCGGTGTCGGGGGAGAGCGAATCGGAGTCGATCAGCCAGTTCTTCCAGATCCTCGGGTCGGTCGCGCAGCAGCGCGGACTCGTCGATGTGGCCGGCGAGGGCAAGTACGAGATCACGATCTACTCGTCGTGCTGCAACACCGACACGGGCGTCTACTACTACACGACCTACGAGAACAGTCAGGTCACCGGCGTCGACATGCACCACGAAGACCTCGACGGATCCGAGCTCGTCTCCTACCCGCTCGTGAAGGGTCAGCAGATCAACATGCAGAACTGACGTGGGTGGCCGGGCTCAGGCCCCCCACAGAGTAAGGGCCGGTCGGAGAGGCATCCGACCGGCCCTTGTCCCTTGCACCAAGAGTGTCCTGCAATCACATGTGGGTAGCTGCCACAGCAAAACAACTACCGTGCGAGCACTCTATAACGGCGAGGTAACGGCCACAAGGGTTTTCGTTATCTTTCTGTGATTCTGTTTCGTCACGCGCATCCCCAGGGGAATTCTCCCCGCTCGGGAATGGTTGACGGCGGCATGACAACCATCGGAATCATCGGAGCCGGACACATCGGCTCGCAGCTCGCACGGGCCTTCACCGGTATCGGCTACGACGTCGTGATCGCGAACTCGCGCGGACCGGAGACTCTCCAGGCCCTCATCGACGAGATCGGTCCGAAGGCACGGGCGGCCACGGTCGACGAGGTCGCCCAGGCGGGTGAAGTCGTGGTGGTCACGGTGCCGCTGGCCGCCTACCGCACCATTCCCGTGGCACCGCTCCTCGGCAAGATCGTGCTCGACACCAACAACAACTACTGGGAGCGCGACGGTCACATCCCGGCGCTCGACGCCGGCGAGGCGACCACGTCGGGGCTCCTCCAGGAGCACCTCGACGGCGCGAAGGTCGCGAAGGCGTTCAACCACATCATGGCGAAGGACATCACGACCACCGGCGCCCCGGCCGGCACGCCCGGTCGCCGCGCCCTCGGGACGGCATCCGACTTCCCCGAGGCGATCGAGTTCGTCACCGACCTGTACGACAAGCTCGGCTTCGACACCGTCTCGGTGGGGCCCCTCAGCGAGTCGTGGCGGCTGGAGCGCGACCGTCCCGCCTATGTGACGCGACAGGATGCCGCGCAGCTGCGCGAGAACGCCGCCCAGGCGTTCCGTGTCCGCGCCGAAGACAACGCCTGATCCGAACCCGCAGACGCCACGGGCCGACACGCGATGTGTCGGCCCGTGGCGTCTGTGGCTGTGATCCGGGGAGATCAGTACCAGCCGACCGAGGTCGAGTGGCCCCATGCGCCGCAGGGGGTGCCGTAGCGGCCGTCGATGTAGCCGAGGCCCCAGCGGATCTGGGTCGCTGCGCTGCTCTTCCAGTCGCCGCCGGCGCTGCCCATCTTGCTGCCGGGGAGGGCCTGAGGGATGCCGTAGGCGCCGCTCGAGGAGTTGTAGGCGCGGTAGTTCCAGCCCGACTCCTTCTGCCAGAGCTTCTCGAGGCAGCTGAACTGGTCGGCGCCCCAGCCGTAGTTGCCCAGGAGCGAGCGGGCCGTGGCCTTGGCGCCGGACACCGAGTTGTCGCCCGACGATGCGGCGGAGCCGCCGCTCACCCCACCCGACGACGAACCGCCCGAGGAACCGCCCGAGCTCTGCGCCTGCTCGGCCTGCGCGGCCTCGCGGGCGGCGCGCTCGCGGGCCGCCTTCTCGGCGGCGGCCTTCTTCGCGGCCGCCTTCTTGGCGGCGACAGCCGCGGCGCGCTTCTTCTCGGCGTCGTCGAGGCGCTTCAGCAGCGACGCGGTCGCCTTCTCGACCTTGGCGGTGTCGGCGGCTGCGCTCTCGGCGCTTACCGGCACGAGGAGCGTCGGCACCTGGGTGACGGTCTCCAGCACGTCGATGTGCTCCTCGAGTTCAGACGTGTCGATGGTCTTGGCGCCCTCGACGCGCACCTTGGTGGCGGCGACCTTCTTCTCCGCGGCCTCGGCATCCGCGACGGCCTCCTCGGCCTCGTCGATCGCCTTCTCGGCGTCGTCGACGACCCCCGCCAGCGGCTGGGTGGCGGCGAGTGCGAATTCCTCGGAGAGGAAGGGCGCGAGGGTGACGTCGGACTGGGCGGCGGCGGCGCTCCAGGTCGACTCGGGGGCGGTCTGCGAATCGTCCTGCACGGCGGCGTAGGCCGCGGTGGAAGCTCCCGCCGCGGTCAGGCCGACGGCGAGGGCGATCGCGGTCGTGAGGGTCGTGTGGCGGGAGACAGGGCGGAGCAGACGCATGCGGTGAGGGTGTCTTTCGGTCGGTTTCTCGCGGCCTCGGGTGCGCGCGATGTGCCTTCGGGGGGACACAAGCCACCGAGTCTGCCCCCGGTTTCTGGACGAAACCTCCGCCCTTCCTGGGCAGAACGTGGGAGCGCTTCCTCTCCGCACCCCCGGAAACCATCGTGGTCTGACCACGCGGGAGGGTCTCTATCGGGGGCGAAAAACGCGGTATAGAGTCCCACATGCACGCGCCCTCGCCCTCCCCGGCGGCGCGTCGGAGAGGAGCCGATGTCATGGCCACCAAGAGCCCCGCCGCAGACATCATCGACGCTATCGGCGGACCGTCCAACGTCGTCAGCCTCACCCATTGCGCCACCCGTCTGAGGTTCCAACTGCGCGACGGCGAGAAGGTCGACAAATCGCAGGTGGAGGCGATCCCCGGCGTCATGGGTGCCGTCCCGCAGGCCGGCGACCGCTTCCAGGTCGTCATCGGCGGCGGCGTGCAGACCGTCTACAACGACATCATGACCCTGCCGGCGATGTCGGATGTCGAGGCGCCCTCCGACGCCGACCTCAAGGCGGCCCAGCGCGCCCGCGGACCGCGCGGCAAGGTCGCGTGGCTCGACACCCTGTTCGAATTCCTCTCCGACTCCTTCCGCCCGATCCTGGGCGCCCTGCTGGGTGCCTCCCTGTTCATCACCTTCATGGCGCTCGCCGCGACCCTCGGGTGGATCCCCGCCTGGAACGAGCCGGGCGTCACGCTGCCGCCGTCATGGGCGTTCATCAACCTCATGTGGCAGTGCGTGTTCACGTTCCTGCCCCTCATGGTCGCCTACAACGCGTCCGCCAAGATCGGCGCAGACCCGTGGGTCGGCTTCGCCATCATGGCCGTCGTCATGCTTCCCGGGTTCACCGCTCTCGGTCAGAGCGAAGACGCCCAGCGCATCGTCTTCCTCGGCTCGGAGATCACCACCGTCGACGTGTGGGGCATCCCGCTCACGATCTTCGACTACGGCTCGCAGGTCTTCCCGCCGCTGCTGATGGCGGCCGTGCTCGGGCTTCTCTACAAGGGGCTGAAGAAGATCATCCCCGACAACCTGCAGCTGATCTTCGTGCCGTTCCTGGCGATGCTGGTGATGATCCCGCTCACCGCGTTCCTCATCGGCCCGCTCGGGGTGTACGTCGGCGCCGCGCTCGCGAACGCGCTGAGCGCGATCAACACCTTCTCCCCGTTCATCTTCGCGATCGTCATCCCCCTGGCGTACCCGTTCATGGTGCCGCTGGGGCTGCACTGGCCGATCAACGCGATCATGCTGCTGAACATCCAGACGCTCGGGTACGACTTCATCCAGGGGCCCATGGGTGCCTGGAACTTCGCCTGCTTCGGCGCGACGGCGGGAGTCCTCCTTCTGGCGTGGCGCGAGAAGGACAAGCAGATGGAGCAGACCGCCACCGGCGCCCTCGCCGCCGGCCTGCTGGGCGGAATCTCGGAGCCGTCGCTGTACGGCATCCATCTCCGGTTCAAGCGCATCTACCCACGCATGCTCGTGGGCTGCCTCACCGGCGGTCTCGTGATCGGCATCGGCAGCCTCATCCTGGGGCTCCCCAACGGAATCACGACACAGGCGTTCGTTTTCACGTCGCTTTTGACGATCCCCGCGTTCAACCCGATCGGTCTGTACGCGATCGCGGTGCTGTCGGCGTTCGCCGTATCGATGATCCTCATCGTCATCGGCGGCTACAAAGACCCCGAACCGGTCACCGAGGGTGACGCGGCCGATGTCGCCGCGAACGCCGGCTCGGGAGTCGTGGGCGCCAATGCGGCCACCGCCGATTCGGTCGACGACGTGGCCGGCGGCGCGGTGCTCGCCGGAGCCCCGGCAGCCGCCGCAACGGCGACGGCGACCGCGCCCGCCGACGCATCGACCCAGGAGCAGGAGGCCGCGGCCGCCTCTGAGGGGCTCGAGCTGGTGCAGGTCATGTCACCGCTCGACGGCACAGCGGTGGCCATCTCGGAGGTTCCCGACCCCGTGTTCGCGGGCGGGATCATGGGCCCTGGCGTGGCGATCGAGCCCACCGGCGACACCGTGTACTCGCCGGGTGCCGGAACGGTCGTCGCGGCCCAGCCGACGGGCCACGCGTTCGGTCTGCAGCTCGACAACGGTGCGGAGATCCTCATCCACGTCGGCATCGACACGGTGAACCTGAAGGGGGAGGGCTTCGAGGTGAAGGTGTCGGGCGGCGACCGCGTCGAGGTCGGAACACCTCTCGTCGTGTTCGACCGCGCCGTCATCGAGAAGGCGGGGTACCCGCTCATCACGCCGGTGATCGTGCTCAACGCCGACGCGTTCGACACGGTCGATCCCGTGAAGCTCGGGCCCGTCCGCAGTGGCGACGCGCTGCTCGACCTCCAGAAGAAGGGCTGACCGCGGCGGCGTCTGCCCAACTCCTGCAAAATCGGATCCGCGCGAGGCGAAACGCCGCTCGCGGCGCCCTCGACGGCACAGATCGCAGGAGTTATGCGGGTCCGCTCGGCGTCAGAGCGTGACGACCACGTCCCACAGCGCGTCGGCGACCGCCCGCTTGGAGCCGGAGGCCTCTCCCACGACGCCCTCTTCGGTGAGGAAGAGCACCGCATTCTCTGCCGACTCGAAGCCCTGATCCCACCCCACGAGGTTCACCGCGAGAAGGTCGACGCCCTTGCGGTCGCGCTTGCGGCGCCCGCGGTCGCGCAACTCGGCGTCGTCGGCCGCCGTCTCGGCCGCAAACCCGACCACCCGTTGGCCGGGGCGCCTGTCGGCGACGAGTTCGGCGAGGATGTCGGGATTCTGCACGAGGCTCAGGGTCGCGGTGCCGTCGCCGTCCTCCTTGCGCAGCTTCTCCTGCGAGACCTCCGCCACCCGGAAGTCGGCGACCGCCGCCACCATCACGACCGTGTCGGCGCCGGCGGCCGCCGCATGCATCGCGGCGCGCAGCTCCTCGGCCGTGCCGACTCGGGTGAGTTCGATGCGCGGATGCCGGGCGGCGGCATCCAGCACCCCCTCATCGACGTGCGCGGCGACGAGGCGTACGTGCGCACCCCGGTCGGCGGCGGCGAGCGCCACCTCGGCGCCCTGCCTGCCGGAGGAACGATTGCCGAGATAGCGCACCGGGTCGATGGGCTCGCGGGTGCCTCCGGTGGAGACGGCGACGGTAAGGCCGGTCAGATCCCCGGCCTCGCCACCCCGTTCGGCGAGGAGGGCGAGCGCCGCGCCGGCGATGTCGTCGGGCTCCGCCATGCGACCGGGGCCGCTGTCGCCGCCGGTGAGCGGACCGTCGACGGGGCCGATCACGTGCACGCCGCGCGCGCGCAAGGTCACCATGTTCTGACGGGTGGCAGGGTGCTCCCACATGGCGGTGTGCATCGCCGGGGCGACGAGCACGGGCGCGGTGGTGGCGAGGAGGGTCACGCCGAGGAGGTTGTCGGCGATGCCGGCCGCCATGCGGGCGAGCGTGTTGGCGGTGGCGGGCGCCACGATGACGAGGTCGGCGCGTGTGCCCAGCGACACGTGGCGCACGTCGGCGACGTCGTCGTGCACGGAGGTCGTGACAGGATGGCGACTGACCGCCTCCCACGTGGCGGTCCCCACGAACTTCAGAGCGTCGTCGGTGGGAACAACATGCACCTCGTGGCCGTTGGTGACGAGGGCACGCACGAGTTGCACCGCTTTGTACGCGGCGATGCCGCCGCTGACACCCACGACAACGAACATGCACCGATCCTCCCATGCGAGCAGGAAGGCCGCCCCATGTGCACCGTGATCGTCCACGTACCGCAAGACCCGGGCGCGCCCACGCGTCTGCTGGCCGTCCGCGACGAAGACCCCGACCGCGCGTGGGATCCGCTGGGGGCGTGGTGGCCGGTGACGCACCCGAGGGTCGTCGGTGTGCGTGACTCCCGTGCGGGAGGCGCCTGGCTTGCTGCCGACCCGGTGGCCGGCAAGGTCTCCGTGATCCTCAACCGGGCGGAACTGACCGACGTCGACCCGTCGACTCTGGGGTCGCGCGGACACGTCGTGCTGGATGCCGTGCGCGGCATCGAACCCGACGAGCACCCTCGCGTTCACGGGTTCAACCTGGTCGAGGTCACGGGCGCCGAGACGCGCGTCACCATGTGGGACGGCGAATCGATGCGCACGGTGGTGCTCGGCCCGGGCGTGCACATGATCGCGCACGACGATGTCGACGATCCTGAGACGGCGCGCATCGTCGCATGGCGTGACGCGTTCCCCGAGCCGGATGCCGATCGTGCCGGCAGCGGGGAAGGCGCTGACGCCTGGTGGACCCCCTGGCTGGATGTGCTGGAACGCTCGGCGGCTCTCGACCCCACCGATGAGCGGGCGATCATCCGCGACAACCGGCCTTACGGCTACCCGACCCTGTCGCTGCTGGTGACGGCGGCGTCTGTCGGCAGGCGCGGTGCCGAGGTCGTCTACGGCGAGCTCGACACCCCGGGCGCCTGGAACAGGCTCGATCTGCGCTGATCCTCCTCCCGGTCAGGCCTCGAAGCCGATGGGCTGCACGATCATGCGCGGCGATTCACGCACCCACCGCACGCCCCGCTCCCGTCGCTCCGACCGTGTCGCGAACCGGTACCGGTAGCCGACGACGCGGATCCACCGGGGCGGTTCGCCGCCGAAGGGATCGTGGCGCAGCAGCGCGAGGGTCGCGGCATCCGCGTCGAGCAGCCGCGTGAGGAACACGGTGAACCAGTCGTCGAGAGAGCGGCCGAGCGGCAGGAACCACATGAGCCAGTCGAGGCGCAGGTGGTACGGCGCGACCTGCGGTGGCAGGCGGCGCACGTTCCCCGGCTTGCCACGGAACTCGTACTCCTCCCAATGGGCCGACGCCGGATCGGGGTCGCGCGTGCCTTCGACGATGTACTCGATGCGCTCCTTGGTCACGGTGCCGAACGCACCGTAGGCGTTGCCCAGCTGCCAGCGGTTGAACGAGGCGTTCATCAGCTGGCGGCGGGCGAACAGGTTGCGAGCGGCCGGAATGCTCAGCACCGCGCAGACGACGCCGACGGCGGTGGTGACGATGAGCCACGGCAGCCACAGGCCGTCGATGGTCCACGGCGGGGTCGACGGCGCGTCGCGGTCGGATGCCGGGAGCCCGACGGCGGAGAACGCCAGCACGATCGTCGCCCCATTGAGCCAGGCGAAATTGCCGGTCAGCACGAGCCACAGCTGGGTGGCGACGATGACGGCGGCGGCTCCCGCGCCGATCCACTGCGGCCACGGCCCGGCCACCCACAGCGACAGGAGCGGTGCGAACACGAACCAGGGCACGACGAGCTGCGCGATGTGGTTGCCGACGACTTCGAGTCGGTGGAACCAGCGCGGGAGGAGGAGCGCCTGTCGGCTGAGCGGTCCGGGCATCGGCTGTGTCTGGTGGTGGAAGGTCATCGCGGTCAGGTCGCGCCACTCGCGTCCTCCGCGGATCTTGATCATGCCCGCGCCGAACTCCAGCCGGAACAGCAGCCACCACAGCAGCACGATCACGACGGTCGGCGGCGGCTGGTCGTTCGAGCCGAGGAACGCGACCAGGAACCCCGCTTCGATCAGCAGCATCTCCCAGCCGAACCCGTAGAAGGTCTGGCCGATGCTCACGATCGACAGGTATGCGGCCCACATCGCGAGGAACGCGACCAGCGGCACCCAGAACGGGCCGAGCTGAGGGATGCCGACGACGAGCAGAACGCCGATCACGATGCCCGTGACGCACAGCATCCGGAGTTTCGCGTCGGTGTAGCGCCACCGGGTGAAGATCGTGGGGTTGAGCAGTCGCCGCCGCTGGGGCGGCCGTGATGCCGCCCACGCCAGGAGGCGCGGGGCGGGGAGGAGTCCGCGTTCGCCGAGGAGTGCGGGGAACTGCTGGAACGTCGAGAGGAACGCGATGACGTACAGCGCCGCCGTGCCCCGCTGCAGCACCTGCCGCGCGAACTCGAAGTCGACCGCCGCGAATCCGTCCACCCGGCCACGGTAGCGCCGGCAGGTGCCGCTGCCGAGAGGGCGGCCGGATGCCGGATGCCGGATGCCGGATGACTGAGGCCGGATGTCGGATGCCGGATGCCGGATGCCGGATGTCGGATGTCGGAGGGGTTTGCGATGATGGCGCGATGAGTGAAGCGGATGCCGCCGCGGCGGGCGAGTCTGCCGAGGTCGGCGCGGGCGCCCAGGAGCACGCGGCGGTCTTCTTCGCAGACGCCGCGGAATTCCGGGTGTGGCTCGAAGAGAACCACGCCACCGCGACGGAGCTGTGGATGGGCCTGTACCGCAAGGGCGATCCGCGGCGCGGACTCACCTGGGAGGAGGCGGTACCCGAAGCGCTGTGCTTCGGGTGGATCGACTCGGTCAGTCAGCGCATCGACGAGGCGGCGCGCCGTCAGCGCTGGACGCCCCGCAAGAAGGCGTCGAACTGGAGCGCCGTCAACATCGCGCACGTGGAGCGGCTCATCGCCGAGGGGCGCATGCACCCCGCAGGCCTCGAGGCCTACGAGCGTCGGTCGCGGGGGCCCGCCGGCTACTCGTATGAACAGCAGGCCGCGCTGGATGCCGTTCAGCAGCACGCGCTCGCCGCAGATCCTGCCGCCCAGGCCTTCTGGAACGAGGCCACGCCGTCGTACCGGCGCCTTGCCACCACGTGGGTGCAGAGCGCGAAGCGGGAGCAGACGCGCGCCGACCGGCTCGCGACACTCGTCGCCGACTGCGCCGCCGGACGCCTCGTGCCTCCGCAGCGCTACGGCGACCCGCCCGCGTGGCTCGCCCGTGCGGCCGCCGCCGCTGCGGCAGCGGGCGCCGCCGGCGAGGGTGTCGCATCCGGCGAGGCGACGCCGGGGGCGTGAGCGGCGCCGGAAACCTGGCCCCCGTCGCCCCTCACCCCGAACCGCCCGGCCCGGGTCACCTCGTGCGGCGCAGCAGAAGCACGCCGTCGTCGAGGGTGGCGGGTGCGCCGTCGGGGGCGGTGGCCGCGCGTCGGCGCACCTCGACGAGTTCCGGCTCCCATTCGTCGGGATCGAGCGCCAGGAGGCTCAGCTCTTCCTCCGGACGCCGCATCTCCGGCATCCCGTGGTCGTGGCTGCCGGCCGCCCAGGGCGGTGGGGTGGCGTGCGAGATCACGAGCAGCCGGCCTCCGACCTCGACGTTCCGGGCGGCTGCCCGCAGCAGCTCCACCCGTGGGAAGTCCGGCTCCCACGAATGCAGAAAGCTCGCCGCGACCAGGTCGAACCGTTCGTCGCCGCCGCCGGCCGCATCACCCACCTGGAACGAGACGCGGTCGTCCGTGAGGCCGGCTTCGCGTGCGGCCGCACGGGCCCGCTCGATCGCCGTCTCCGACACGTCGACGCCCGTCACGCTCCAGCCGTGTTCGGCGAGCCACCGCGCGTCGCCGCCCTCCCCGCATCCGACGTCGAGTGCGCGGCCTGCCGGCAGCGTCGACACGATGTCGGCGAAGGTCGCGTTCACCCTGCCCGACCACACCTGCTCCCTCGACGCATAGTGCTCCTCCCACCGCGCGGCGCGCTCTCGCTGCGCGGTGGCTACGGCGGCCACGGCGGCTGCGGCATCGTCGGCGACGAGGGCCGCATTGACGGCGGCTCCTGCCATCGACCCTGCACCCATCGACAGGGGCACATTCCCGAACGGTGCCGTGACATTCCCCGCTGCCCACACCCGCGGGTGGCTCGTCGCGCCGAGACCGTCGACCGCGAGCGGCCGCCCCGGCGCATCCGTGCGGGCCAGACCCAGCCCATCGAGGAATCCGGCCGAGACCTCGGGCGACGGCGCGACGAACAGTGCATCGACCGGATGCGCGACGCCCTCGGCGTCGACGACCGCCACGAGGCGACCCGCCTCCTCGGCGACCGAGCGCACCGCTGTCGGCACCACGCGGATGCCGCGTGCCGACAGCCGCGCAGACACCTCCGAGGGGAGCGGCTCGGCCTCCGCCGTGAACGCGGTCACGTCCCCGCTCCACTGCCGCACGAGTTCGATCTGGTGCACGCTCGCCGGCGACGTGGCGAGAACGCCGAGCCGACGATCCGCGACCTCCCATCCGTGGCAGTACGGGCAGTGCAGCAGCGTGTCTCCCCAGAGTGCGGCGAGCCCCTCGACCTCGGGGAGCGCGTCGCGGATGCCGGAGGTCGCGATCACGGCGCGCGTCCGGTCGACCGTGCCGTCGGCGCGGCGCACCCGCATCCCGGCAGGCGACTCGTCGCTCACCTCCACCACCTCGCCTGCCTCCACCCGCACGCCGTAGGCCTCCGCCTCCGCCCGCCCACGGACGAGAAGCTCCTGCGGGTCGATGCCGTCGTGGCCGAGCACGCCGTGCATGTGTGTGGCGAACCGGTTGCGAGGAGCCCTCGCATCGATCACGAGGGTGCGGCGTCTTGCCCTCCCCAGCATCTGCGCCGCGCTCAGTCCGGCTACTCCGCCGCCGATGACGACGGCATCCCATTCACGTTCGTTCATGCCTCCACCGTGCGCGCAGCGGGTGCAATAATGCAAACAGGCTTGCAGAATCAGCAAAGGGGAGAGCGTGAGTGCCGAACTCGATCAGGTGGGGCCGCGACTGCGCGACGTGCGGCGCGAACGCGGATGGACCCTGGAAGAACTGGCGACCCGCGCCGGCATGTCGGCGAGCACGCTCTCACGTCTCGAATCCGGCAAGCGGCAGGCGTCGCTCGAACTGCTGCTGCCGCTCACGCGGCTGCTCGGCATCCGCATCGACGACCTGCTTCCGGCCGAGGTCGGCGATCCGCGCGTGCGCCGGGCGGTCGAGCGCCGCGACGGGATGATCATCGCGCCGCTCACCCTGGAGCACGCGCCGGTGAAGACCTACAAGATCACCTACGCGCCGGCCGCCGAGGCGCCGGCGGCCCGCGTGCACGACGGCTACGAGTGGCTCTACGTGCTGAGCGGGCGGATGCGACTGTGGCTCGACGGCGCCGAGCACATCCTCGAGCGCGGCGAGGCGGCGGAGTTCGACACCCGCCTCCCGCACAGCCTCAGCGCCACCGCCGACGGGCCGGCCGAGGTGCTCAGCATCTTCAGCGCCACGGGCGAGCGCATCCACACCCGCACGGCCGACGCCGAGGGTTAGTCGCGGCCCGCTGCACAACTCCTGCGATCCGTGCTGCCGGAGGCGAGACACGCCGTGGTCTTCGGCTCCGCCGCGCCGTGGTGCAGGAGTTGTGCAGACCGCGGCAGACCGCGGCAGACCGCGGCAGACCGCGGCGGCCCCGCGGCGGCGGAACCCGCGTCAGCGGCGGTGCTGGCGGTAGTACTCCAGCAGTGCCCGGGTCGACGCGTCCTGCGCGGCCACCGCATCGTCGTCGCCCTCGATCGCCGGGGCGATCTGCAGGGCCAGCTGCTTGCCGAGCTCCACACCCCACTGGTCGAACGAGTTGATGCCCCAGATCACGCCCTGCGTGAACGTGATGTGCTCGTACAGGGCGACGAGCTCGCCGAGCACGCGCGGGGTGAGGGCCGCGGCGAAGATCGACGTCGTCGGCCGGTTGCCGGGGAAGGTGCGCGCCGCCACGAGCGCTCCGGTCGTGCCCTCGGCTTCGACCTCCTCGGCGGTCTTGCCGAAAGCGAGGGCCTTCGTCTGTGCGAGGAAGTTCGCGAGGAAGAGGCCGTGCACGTCGCGGTCGCCGTCCTGCAGCGGATAGGCGGGATTGACGAAGGCGATGAAGTCGGCGGGAATGAGCCGCGTCCCCTGGTGGATGAGCTGGTAGAACGCGTGCTGGCCGTTCGTGCCCGGCTCGCCCCAGAAGATCTCGCCCGTGTCGCTCGTGACCGGCGACCCGTCCCAGCGCACCGACTTGCCGTTCGACTCCATCGTGAGCTGCTGCAGGTAGGCGGCGAAGCGGCTGAGCTGCTGCGCGTAGGGCAGCACCGCGTGCGACTGCGCCCCGAGGAAGTTCGTGTACCAGACGTTGAGCAGCCCCATGAGCACCGGCACGTTCTGGGCGAGCGGGGTGGATGCCATGTGCTCGTCGACGGCGTGGAATCCGGCGAGCAGCTCGCGGAACACCTCGGGTCCGAAGACGATCACGAGCGAGAGTCCGATGGCCGAGTCGACGGAGTAGCGGCCCCCGACCCAGTCCCAGAAGCCGAATGCGTTGTCGGTGTCGATGCCGAAGGCGGCGACCTTGTCGAGGGCGGTCGAGACCGCCACGAAGTGGTGGGCGACCGCGTCGGTGCGCTGAGCCTCGGAGCCGTCGATCGCGCCGGCGCGCTCCAGGCCCGCCCACAGCCAGTCGCGCGCGAGTCGCGCGTTGGTGAGGGTCTCGAGAGTCGTGAAGGTCTTCGACGCGACGATGAACAGGGTCGTCTCGGGGTCGAGGTCGCGGGTCTTGTGCGCGAGGTCGAACGGGTCGATGTTGGAGACGAAGCGCGCCTCGATGCCGGCATCGGCGTAGGGCTGGAGGGCCTCGTAGATCATGACGGGTCCGAGGTCGGACCCGCCGATGCCGATGTTGACGACGTGGGTCACCTTCTTGCCCGTGACGCCTCTCCATTCGCCGGAGCGCACCCGCTCGGCGAAGGCCGACATCGCCTCCAGCACCGCCTGCACGTCGTGGTCGACGTGCTGCCCGTCGACGACGAGCTCCGGCTGGATGCCGGCGGGGCGGCGCAGGGCGGTGTGCAGCACCGCGCGGTCTTCGGTGGTGTTGATGTGCTGGCCAGCGACCATCGCGGCGTACCGCTCGGCGACCCCGGTCTGCTCGGCGAGGGCCACGAGCGAAGCGAGAATCTCGTCGTCGACGAGGTTCTTCGACAGGTCGACGCGGAGGTCTGCGAGATCGAACGTCATCCGCTCGACGCGGCCCGGGTCGGCGGCGAACCAGGCGCGCAGGTCGGGGCGGAACCGGTCACGGTGAGCGGTGAGCTCTGCCCAGGCGGGAGTGGCGGTGGCATCGATGGGAGTGGTCACAGATCCACGCTAGCGCGCACGCGGCCGGGGCGCAGGGCCCGGGTCGCGCGCCCCCTCCGCCGGCTCGTGCTGTCGCTGGCCGCCGGCCGAGGAGAAGGGGCGGGATGCCGAAGCCGTGGCATCCCGCCCCTGCGGTGCTCGGACCAGACCGCGCGGCCGTCCGAGGGATCGGTTTCAGCCGGCGCTTCGCAGGATGACCGAGCCTGCCGAGACGCTCACGTCGACGCGGTGGGCCGAGCCGCTGCGCTCATCGAGTCCGTTGCGGAAGTTGCCGGCGGACACGTCGCTGGTGACGGCGTATTCGGCGGAGGGGAGGGTGAGGTCGACCCGCCCGGCAGACACGTCGATCGAGATGCGGTCGGGCACGACGGTGGTGGGGCTCCCGACCGCCTCGCCGATGCGACCCTCGATCGAGCCCGCGTTGACGCTCAGCACGGCCGAGGTGACCTCGCCGAGGTCGAGGCGCGCCGCGCCGGCGTTCACCTCGGTGGTGAGGACCTGCGCGGTGCCGTCGACCCGCAGCGAGCCGGCGTCGAGCGTGAGTCCGAGATCGCCGTAGTCGCCCTCGGCGGTGAGCGACCCGCCGTCGACGTCGAAGTCGGCGTCGAGGCCGGTGAGCCCTGCCGGGAGGGTGAGGGTGACGGCATCCGCGTCGCGGAACCAGCCCCATCCGCCCCACCACTGCCGGTGCGATGCCACGCGGAGGGTGTCGCCGTCGCGCTCGAAGGTCCAGTCGTCGCTTCCGCTGGTGACGTCGAGGGTCGCCTCGCCCGCCCCGCCGTAGACGACGGTCACATCGGCGGCGCTGATGTCGAGGTCTAGGCTGCGGAGGCCGTCGGCAGACGCGGTGAGCGTCGTGGTGCGCACGGCGCCGTTGCGGACGATCGACAGGATGCCGGTGGCCACCGTGCCGACGACCAGCACCGCCCCCAGGCAGATCGCGATGATCGCGACCACCTGTGACGAGGCGCGTCGTGCCGGGCGCGTCGGGCCGGTGCCGGGCGCGGGCGGCGGCACCGGAGGCTGGGCGGGGGACTCGGGTGGGGTGAGGGTGGTCATCGGGCTGCTCCGTTCTGGTTTCCGCCGCTGTGCTCCGGGCCGCTGTGCTTGCCGTCGCTGTACTCGGGGCCGCTGTGGCCGAGGTGCACGAGGGCGGCGAGCACGCGGCGGTTGCCGTGCTCGTCGGGTTCGAGGTCGAGTTTCTGGAAGAGCGAGGTGATGTGCTTTTCCACGCTGGCTTCGCTGAGGAAGAGGGTCTGGGCGATCGCCTGGTTGCTCTTTCCTTCTGCGATGAGCGCCAGCACCGTCCGCTCGCGGTCGGTGAGCCGTGCCATCCGCTCATCGCGTGAGCGGCGGGTGAGCAGCTGGGCCACCACCTCGGGGTCGAGCACGGTGGCCCCCGCCCCGATGCGGTCGATCGAATCGAGGAAGTCGCGCACGTCGGCGACGCGGTCTTTCAGCAGGTAGCCGAGGGCGGCGCCGTGCGAGGTGATGAGGTCGCTCGCGTACCGTTCCTCGACGTACTGGCTGAGCACGAGCACCGGAAGGTCGGGGTGGGTGCCGCGCAGCGCGA
Organism: Actinomycetes bacterium; assembly: GCA_023431405.1. Lineage (GTDB taxonomy): Bacteria > Actinomycetota > Actinomycetes > Actinomycetales > Microbacteriaceae > Microbacterium. The sequence goes on along the minus strand of JAEYVZ010000101.1, from coordinate 50,210 downwards.
GCGCCGCCCGGATGCCCTCGTCGGTGAAGGTCGGCGGGAGCCGCACGTCGAGGATGCACAGGTCGGGCGAGGTGGCGGCGGTGACGTCCGCCAGGTCGGTGGCGTCGGACAGGGCCGCGACCACCTGGTGCCCGGCGTCGTCGAGCACGCGCACGAGGCCTTCGCGCAGGAGGGCGGAGTCTTCGCAGATCAGGATGCGCACGGGACGCTCACCTCCAGGGCGGTCGGGCCGCCGGCCGGGCTGTCGAGTCGGCTGGTGCCGCCGGCAGCGACGATGCGGTTGACGATGCCGTCGAGTCCGCCGCCGGGGAGCACGCGGGCGCCTCCCACGCCGTTGTCTTCGACGCGCGCCCAGAGCTGCGCGGCGCCCGTCGTCTCGTCGGTGCGACGCCGCACGGTCACCCGGCATTCGCTGCCGCGCGAGTGCTTGGCGGCGTTGGTGATCGACTCGGCGATGGAGAAGTAGATCGCCGCTTCGGCGGTGCGGCTGCAGCGGCCGTCGAGGCGCACGTCGAGGGTGACGGGCACCGGCGAGCGGGCGGCGAGGGCGGAGAGCGCGGCGTCGAGTCCGCGGTCGTCGAGCACCGAGGCGTGGATGCCGCGGGCGAGCTGCCGCAGCTCTGTGATGGCCGCCTTCGTCGAGGTGTGGGCCTCATCGATCAGCGCCTTTGCGGCATCCGGGTCGGAGTCGATCTTCTGCTGGGCGAGCCCGAGCGTCATCCCCACCGACACGAGCCTCGGCTGGACGCCGTCATGGAGGTCGCGTTCCAGCCGGGTGCGCTCCACTTCGCTCGCACGCACGGCACCGGCGCGCTGCTCGCCTGCGACGCGTGCCTCGGCGGCGAGCGCCGCCTCCCGCGAGGGGACGAGGATGGCGCGGGTGAGCGTGGCGTGGAGCAGGGCGATGCCGAACAGCAGTGCGGCGCTTGCCAGGATGCTCAGGATGCCGAGCACGACGCCCCAGGCGGGGTCGACGTCGATGGAGCCCCACGGGAGCCGGGCTGATTCGGTGAGCGGCGAGAAGAGGAGTCCGACGCCGGCGACGAGCCAGGCGACGGCGGGCAGGACGAACAGGCCCATCACGGTGGCGATGCCGGCGCTGGCGATGCCGCGCCACATCGATCCGTCGGTGAACTGCCGCCACACGGTGCGCAGCCAGCCGCCGAAGCCGGGCTGGCCGCTCGAGCGCAGCCGCAGCGGCGGGAGGCCGTAGCCGTAGAGGCCCTCGACGCGCTCGTACTCGATCCAGGAGGTCGCCCACATGGCGTAGACGAAGGCGACGAGGAAGAGGAACCCGATGCCGAGCGCGGGGACGAGGCTGATGCCCACGCTCAGGAGCGTGATGAGGATCGTGAAGGCGACCGCTCCGGCGATGCCGAGCGCCGCCAGCTGGGCGATCGCGCCCAGGTGCGTCACGACGCGGGAACGCCGCGCGGGGAGTGCTGCTGTGGTCATGTCTCCACGGTATGGCCGGGGCTGCCCCGGGCGCCGCCCAGATGTCCGGACGGTTGTGTTCGGGTTATCCCGAAAAGCCCCGGAGGGGAGTGGGGGAGGATGGAACGATGACCGCGCCCGACATCCGACTCATCGCCGTCGACATGGACGGCACGCTCCTGCGACCCGACGGGACCGTTCCCGACGGGCTGTGGCCGCTGCTGCAGGAGCTCGCGGCACGCGGCATCGCGTTCGCCCCGGCGAGCGGTCGACAGCTCGCGACGCTGCAGGCGATGTTCGCCGGGCACGAGGCCGATGCGGGCGGTCTCGACTACATCGCCGAGAACGGCGCGTATGTCGTGCGCGACGGCGTCGAGGTCAGCTCCGACACGCTCGACCCCGGGTTCGTGGCATCCGTCGTGCGGCGCCTGCGGGCACTGGATGCCGACGGCATGCGTCTCGGGGTGGTGCTGTGCGGGAAGCGTTCGGCGCACATCGAAGACACCGATCCGGTGTTCGTCGCCGAGGTGGAGAAGTACTACCGTGCGCTCGCCGTCACCGGCGACCTGCTGTCGGTCGACGACCAGATGCTCAAGATCGCGATCTACGACTTCGGCGGGGGTGAGACGCATTCCGCGCCCGCTCTGGCCGACCTGACCGCCACGCACCAGGTGGTGGTGTCGGGACCGCACTGGGTCGACATCATGAACCAGGGCGTCGACAAGGGCGTGGCCCTGCGCAGCCTGCAGCGGGCGCTCGGGATCACTCCTGCGCAGACCGCCGCCTTCGGCGACTACCTCAACGACCTGCAGATGCTGCAGGCGGCCGAGCACTCCTACGCGATGGCCGACGCCCACCCCGACGTCGCGGCGGTGGCCCGTTTCCGGGCTCCGTCGAACGCCGAGGCGGGCGTCGTCTCGGTCATCTCCGAGCTGATCGGGTGACCGTCAGTCGCCCTTCACGTTGACGAGCTGACGCAGCGTGTGACGCACCTCGACGAGGTCAGCGGCGTCTGCCATGACCCGGTCGATCGGCTTGTACGCCTGCGGGATCTCGTCGATGAACGCGTCGGTGTCGCGGAACTCGATGCCCTGCATCGCCTCCCGCAGCTGTTCGTGCGTGAACGTGCGCCGCGCCGCCGACCGCGAGTACTCCCGGCCCGCGCCGTGGGGCGACGAGTTCAGCGACAGCGGGTTGCCGAGGCCGGTGACCACGTACGACGCCGTGCCCATCGACCCGGGGATGAGGCCGGGCCTGCCGGCATCCGCCTGGATCGCGCCCTTGCGCGACACCCACACCCGCTTGCGGAAGTGCGTCTCGCTTTCGGTGAAGTTGTGGTGGCAGTTGATGCGCTCGAGCTCTTCGATGTCTTCGCCCATCGTCTCCGACAGCTGACGCGCGACCCGATCCATCATCTCCTCACGGTTGAGGAGCGCGAAGTGCTGAGCCCAGCGGAGCTCGGCGATGTACCGGGCGAACTCGTCCGTGCCCTCGACGAGGTAGGCGAGGTCACGGTCGGGGAGGTCGATCCACCACTTCTTCGCGAGCCGCTGGGCGACGCCGATGTGGTGCATCGCGATCTTGTTCCCGATACCCCTCGAACCCGAGTGGAGGAACATCCAGACGGCGTCGGTCTCGTCGACCGACACCTCGATGAAGTGGTTGCCCGACCCGAGCGATCCGAGCTGGTTGCGCCAGTGCCCGGCGTAGCGGGCGGGGTCGAACCCGTTCGCCTCGGCGAGCTCCTCCAGCTCGGCGATGCGCGGCTCGGCCGTCGCGACGATCTTGTTGTTCGCGTGACCGGCCGACAGCGGAACGGCGCGCTCGATCTGCTGCCGCAGCGCGATGAGGTCGCGTGAGAGCAGCTGCGCCTTCGTGAACGGGGTGCGCACGGCGATCATCCCGCAGCCGATGTCGACACCGACGGCCGCCGGCATGATCGCGCCGAGGGTCGGGATGACCGACCCGACCGTCGCCCCCTTCCCGAGGTGCGCATCGGGCATGAGCGCCAGGTGCGGGTGGATGAACGGCATGCGTGACGAGGTGCGAGCCTGTTCGACGGTCTTCTCGTCGATGATGCTCGCCCACGACAGCAGCCTGTCCGAGAGCTTCTCCATGGTTCCTTTCCTTCGTGGAGGGCCCGAGGAGAGCACGCATGGAGAGGAACATGCGAAACGCCCCGGACCTGTGCGGTGCGGGGCGTATGACGGTAACGGTGTCAGACGGCGCGCGCCGGAGGGTACGACTCGTAGCGGAAGTTCGGCTGAGCCGTCTTCCGCTGCAGGAGGTCGCGTGTGCGAGCGTCCATGTCGTGTCCCTTCGGATGCCGTGCCGGTCGGCACAGCCTTGCCACCGTAGTGGGACAGGCCTGCTCGGGTCAAGCGCTGCGCGCTGCGTGGCACGGGCGGTCGCGGCGGCGTAGCGTGGCGCCATGGTCACGATTCCCACCGTCACCCTCAACGACGGCACGCGTTTTCCCGAGCTCGGTCTCGGCACCTACAACCTCCGCGGCGCGGAGGGCGTCGAGGCGATGGTCGCCGCGGTGGCGAACGGCTACCGCATCCTCGACTCGGCCGTGAACTACGAGAACGAGGTCGAGGTGGGCGAGGCGGTGCGTCGTTCCGGCATCCGCGACGAGCTGATCGTGACGACCAAGGTGCCCGGCCGCGACCACGGCTTCGACGAGACCGTGCGAAGCGCCGAAGGGTCTCTCCAGCGCCTCGGTCTGGACCGCATCGACCTGTACCTCATCCACTGGCCGAACCCGAGCGTCGGCAGGTACGTCGAGACCTACCGGGCCATGCTGGCGCTGCGCGACGAGGGAAAAGTGGGATCGGTCGGGGTCTCGAACTTCACCGAGCCGATGCTCATGCGGCTCATCGACGAGACGGGCGTCGCACCTGCGGTCAACCAGGTCGAGATGCACCCCTACTTCCCTCAGCAGGCGCTGCGCGCGTTCCACACCGCGCACGGCATCCGCACCGAGAGCTGGAGTCCGCTCGCCCGTCGCAGCGAGCTGCTGAGCGAGCAGCTCATCGCCGACATCGCCGCCGCACATGGCGTGACGCCGACGCAGGTCGTGTTGCGCTGGCACGTGCAGCTGAGCTCCACGCCGATCCCGAAGTCGGCCGACCCGCAACGCCAGATCGAGAACGCCGACGTGTTCGATTTCTCCCTCACCGACGACGAGGTCGCCGCGATCAGCGGGCTCGAGCGCGGACGCCTGTGGGGCGGCGATCCCGACACGCACGAGGAGATGTGATCGTTCCGCGCTGATCGCCCGGCGCGACCGCTCTCAGTGGGGCGCGTGATACTCCGCCTCGCCGCGCTTCCAGTAGCCCTTCACGACGACGCGGTCGGCATCGAGCCCCCAGCGGGTGAGGAGCAGCTCCCGGCCCGGGCGCACCACGGCCTGCTCGGCGGCGATGAAGGCGAAGACGTCGCCGCCCGGCCGGTCGTGCGCGGTGAGGGCCGCCAGTCGCGCGGCCAGGGCCTCGCCTGCTGCGGCGTCGGCGCGGTGCACCTGCTCCACGGTGACCCCGGGCGGGGCATCGATGGCGATCTCGTGCCGGGTGCCGGGCACCTCGACCAGGATGCGGCCGACGGCATCGGCATCCATCAGATGCGCGAAGCGCCGCATCGCCGGAACGGCCGTCTCATCGCCCGCGAGGAACCAGCCGCCCGGGCGTCCGGTGATGACCGTCGACCCGCGGGGGCCGCCGATGCCGACCACCGCGCCGAGGTCGGCGCTCGCCGCCCAGGTCGACCCCGGGCCGTCGCCGGGGTGCAGGGCGAACTCGAGGTCGAGCCAGCCGTCGTCGGAGTTCCAGGCGAGGGGGGTGTACTCGCGGCTCGGCGCGGCGCGGAGGGCGGCGAGCGTCGTCGCGTCGAGGGCGGCGGGCGGCTCGTCGGGGAAGAAGACGCGGAGGTGGTCGTCGGACCCGGGGGAGTCGAAGGCGGGCAGGATGCCGTCGTCGGTCTCGGTGGCCCGGAGGTCGCTCCCCTCCACGCGCACCCGCACGTATCCGGGGGTCAGCCATTGCCGTTCGGTGAGCCGCGCGAGACGGAAGCGGAGGTCGAGGCGGCGGCGCTCCAGCTGGAAGGTCCGGGCAGAGCCGGACGAGGGGGCAGCCGAGGCGGATTTGACGATGCTCACAAAGGTTAGGCTAACCTACATTCGTCCGGGCGCCCAGGTCGCCCTCACCCCGCCGGCGACGCGCTGAGCGCGCCCTTCGGCGTGCCCGGCCGCGCCCTTCCCCAAGGAGGAACACGCATGAGTCCCACCCGCTCGGTCACCGCATCCGTCGCTCTGATCGCCGCCCTCTCGCTCGCCGGATGCGCGGCCACCCCCGCCGCGACGGGGTCGCCCGCGGGAGAAGCGACGACCACCGTGACCGACAACCACGGTGCCATCGAGGTGCCGGTGAACCCCGAGCGGGTCGTGGCGCTCGACAACACGACGTTCCAGACCCTCAGCGACTGGGGTGTCTCGCTCGTCGCCGCCCCCAAGCCCCTCATGTACGACCTGTGGCCTTCGCTGTCGGGCGGCGCCGACGTGCTCGATGTGGGCCTTCACCGGGAGCCCGACCTCGAAGCGGTCATCGAGGCGGAGCCCGACCTCATCGTCGGCGGATACCGCTTCGCGAGCTTCTACGACGACCTCAAAGACATCCAGCCCGCGATCATCGAGACGAGCCCCCGCGACGGCGAAGATCACATCTCCGAACTCAAGCGTCAGGTCGCCATCCTCGGCCAGGTCTTCGACCGTGAAGACGACGCGCAGCGCCTCGCCGACGAGCTGGATGCCGCGGTCACCGCGGCGGCGGAGGCCTACAACGGCACCGACACCGTCGTCGGCCTCATCACCTCAGCAGGCGAGATCGCCTACGCCGCGCCGGGCGAGGGGCGCGGAGTGGGCTCGGTCTTCCCGACGCTCGACCTCGTTGCCGGGATCGACCGGGAGGCGGAGGACTCCTCGCACGGAGACGACATCTCGGTCGAGGCGATCGCCGCAGCCGCACCCGAGTGGCTCATCGTGCTCGACCGCGATGCGATGTTCGGCGAAGACGGCTACGTCGCCGCCAAGGAGCTCATCGAAGGATCGGAAGCGCTGAAGAACGTGCCCGCCGTGAAGAAGGGCCAGATCGTCTACCTCGCTCCCAGCTTCTACCTCGATGAGGGCATCCAGAGCTACACGCAGCTGTACACCGACCTCGCCGACGCGTTCTCGGCCGCCCGCTGACCGGAACCGAATCGGACGGCGGCGGGCCGACACCCGCCGCCGTCCTCCGCTCATGACCTCCCCGCTTCCCGCATCCCCGCGCGCCGCGTCCCGCCGCCGGCATCCGCTGCGCCTCCGCGGCCGCCTGGCGCTTCCTGCCGCGACGACGGCGGTCGCCGCCCTCGTCGTCATCTCCCTCTTCGTCGGCGTGTACGACCTCGGTGCCGACGCGCACGGCGCAGACATGTTCTGGATCACCCGGGTGCCCCGCACCGTCGCGCTCGTGCTCGCGGGCTGCGCGATGGCCGTGTCGGGCCTCGTGATGCAGCTCCTTACCCAGAACCGCTTCGTCGAGCCGACGACCACCGGCACCGCCGAATGGTCGGCGCTCGGACTCCTCCTCGTGGTCGTGCTCGTGCCGCAGTCGACCCTCCCCGTGCGGATGGTCGTCGCCAGCGCCGCGGCGTTCGTCGGCACCATGATCTTCCTCGGGATCCTCCGCCGCATCGTGCTGCGCTCCTCCCTTGTGGTGCCCCTCATCGGCATCATGCTCGGCGCCGTCGTCTCGGCGTTCACCACCTACCTCGCCGTCACCACCAACACGCTCCAGATGCTCGGCACCTGGTTCATGGGGAGCTTCACCTCCGTCGTGCGCGGGCGGTACGAGACGCTGTGGGCGGTCGCGATCGTCGTCGTGCTCGTCGCGCTGCTGGCAGACCGCCTCACGGCGGCAAGCCTCGGCGAAGACGTCGCGACATCGCTCGGGGTGAACTATCCGCGGGTGCTCATGCTCGGCACGGCGCTGGTCGCGGTGGCCACCGGCGTGACGACGGTGGTGGTGGGCTTCCTCCCCTTCCTCGGGCTGATCGTGCCCAACCTCGTCTCGATGTGGCGCGGTGACAACCTGCGTGCGAACCTCCCCTGGGTGTGCCTCGGGGGCGTCACGATCATCGTCGTGTGCGACATCGTCGGCAGGGTGGTGCGGATGCCGTTCGAGGTGCCGGTCTCCATGGTGCTCGGTGTCGTCGGCTCGGCCGTCTTCATCTCCCTCCTGCTGAGGATGCGCTCCCATGACTGAGCTGACCGCATCGCGCGCCCAGCCGGTCTCCGCCGCATCCGGCAGCGCTCCCTCCGTGCGACGGCCCTGGCTGCGGTTCGCCCTCGTCGGCGCCGTCGTCCTCGTCGGCGCACTCGCGGTCCTGTTCTACGACCTGCCGATGGATCCCTCGCGCCGCGGCTTCTGGCTCGCGCTGGAGATGCGCGGCGTCACCGTCGCCACCATCGTGCTGGTCGCGGTATGCCAGGCGTGGGCCACGGTGCTCTTCCACACCGCCACCTCGAACCGCATCCTGACCCCGTCGATCATGGGGTTCGATGCGCTCTACGTCGTGATGCAGACCGCGCTCGTGTTCTTCTTCGGAGGAGCGGCGCTGGCCGCCACCGACGGACTCCCGAAGGTGGCGCTGCAGAGCATCCTGATGGTGGGCTTCGCGACCGTGCTCTACGGGTGGCTGTTCGCCGGGCGGCGGGGGAGCCTCCACATCATGCTGCTCATCGGCATCGTGCTGGGGGTGGGCTTCGGCTCGCTGTCGACCGTCATGCAACGACTCCTCACGCCGAGCGACTTCGATCTCCTCTCGGCGCGACTGTTCGGCAACATGAGCAACTCCCATCCCGAGTACCTGCCGTGGGCGGCGGTCATCGTGGCCGCGGTCGCCGCCGCCGTGTGGCACGCACGGCACCGGCTCGACGTGCTGGCGCTCGGGAGGGACACAGCGACGAGCCTCGGCATCGCGTACAAGCGCCAGGTGACCCTGATGCTGGTGCTGATCGCGGTGCTCATCTCGATCTCCACCACGCTCGTCGGCCCCATGACGTTCTTCGGGTTCATCGTGGCGACCCTGGCCTACCAGCTCGCGGGCTCTCCGCGGCACGGCGTCGTGCTGCCGTTCGCCGCGCTTCTCGCGATGGCGACGCTGCTGGCCGGGTACTTCGTGCTGCGTCACGTCTTCTACGCGGCCGGCATGCTCACCGTCATCATCGAGTTCGCGGGCGGCCTGTTCTTCATCATCCATCTGCTTCGGAAGGGCGCACTGTGATCACCTTCACCGACGTCACCAAGTCGTACGGAGCGCTCCGGGTGCTCGGCCCGGTCGACCTCGAGATCCCCTCCGGGGGCGTCACGGCACTCATCGGGCCGAACGGCGCGGGGAAGTCGACGCTCCTCACGATCGCGGGGCGGCTCACCGCACCGACCACCGGTCGCGTCACCGTCGGCGGGCACGATGTGGCCACGACGCCTACCGCCCGGCTCGCGACCGTGGTGTCGATCCTCCGGCAGGAGAACAGCTTCGTCACGCGACTGACCGTGCGCGACCTCGTCGGCTTCGGCAGGTTCCCCCACTCCCGCGGAAGGCTGAGCGCCGATGATCGTCGCCGCATCGATGAGGCGATCTCCTTCCTCGGGCTCGATGATCTCGCGCACCGTTATCTCGACCAGCTTTCGGGCGGGCAGCGTCAGCGCGCGTACGTCGCGATGGTGCTCGCACAGGACACTGACTGCGTGCTCCTGGACGAGCCGCTCAACAACCTCGACATGCGCCACGCCGTCGGCATGATGGGCCAGCTGCGGCGAGCGGCCGACGATCTCGGCAAGACCATCGTGGTCGTCGTGCACGACATCAACTTCGCCGCCGCCTACGCCGACCGCATCGTCGCGCTGAAAGACGGCCGCGTCGTGCACGCGGGCACCCCCGACGAGGTCATGCGCAGCGACGTGCTCGAAGACGTGTTCGCCACACCGATCGCCGTGCGCCGCGACGGAGCGCATCCGCTGGCCGTCTACTACCGTTAGTCCCGCTACCGGCACGAGACGGCGAGGTCAAGCCCCGAGACGTCGAGGCGACCGGCGCAGTACGGTCGTCGGACCGCGACCGGAGGCGTCGCGGAGAGAGGCAGCCATCATGACCGATCCGCACGCAGAAGAGATCGACAGCGACCTCGACAACGACGACATCGACGAGACCACCAAGCCCGGCGGTCTCGGAGAAGACGGGACGATCCCGCCGGACCCCGACGGCGTCGCTGCAGGCCACACCGGCGAGGCCTCGACGTTCGAGCCGGAGGAAGACGAAGAAGCGCCCGCCTGACCTCAGCGGCCGCGGTGGTCTTCGGGGTGCAGCCGGGGACCGCGCCTCGGCTCCCGGACCCCGCTCAGTCCGATCAGGCGGATGACGCGCTGCCGCTGTCCGCGCCACGGTTCGAGCAGTTCGAGCATGCCGTCGTCATCGACGCGGTGGCCGGTGAGGGCGTAGCCGACTTCGTGCGCCACATGGTAGTCGCCGACGCTCACGGCATCCGGGTCTCCGTAGGCGCGGATGCGCGTCTCGGCGCTCGTCCACACCCCCACGCCGGGAAGGCTGGTGAGCACGCGGTCGCGGGCATCGCTGTCGGCGGCCGTGTCGGCGGCGTGCTCGATCGACGCACGGCGACGCGCGGCTGCAGTGACGGTGCGCGACTGCGGCGGTTCCAGTCCGGCGCGGTGCCACGTCCAGCTCGGGATGGACTGCCAGTCGGCGGGAGGCGCGAACATCGGGATCGGCGTGGGACCCGGCGCGCGCTCGCCCTGCCAGGTGAGGATCGCCCGCCACGCCCCGAAGGCCTGCAGGCCGGTCACCTTCTGCTCGAAGACCGCGCTGACCAGCGCGTCGAACAGGAGGTCGGTGCGGCCGATGCGAAGGCCCGGATGCCGACGGTGGGTGGCTGCGATGAGCGGATGCCGCGACGCATCGAAGCCCACGGGTGTGTCGGCGGCGCCGCACAGACGGGGGAGCTGGCCGAGTGCCCATTCGGCTCCCGGGCCCCATGCGGCCGCACGCACCCGGTTGCCGGAGGCGCGGAGTGCGAGAGTCGCGATCCCCTCGGGGGTGCGGGTCGCCCGCCAGATGGTGCCGTCGATCTCGCGCTGCGACGGATCGTGCGCCCCGCGCTGCTGGTGTCCCACCGCCCGACGGACGTCGATCGGGGTGCGCAGCCGGTATTCGGTCTCCCTCGCGGGCCCCGATGAGTCTGCCGGTGGAGAAGTCGGTGCGGCGTGGGACGGGTGCGCCGGGGATGCCGGGCGCCGGGGCCCCGGCATCCTCTTCCCCGCCACGATCGTCATGTCGTCACCCTACGTGAGGGTCTCCGACATTCCGCCGGGAGCTCAGAAGCGGTCGGGCGACGGGGTGCCGTGGCCGTAGCGGATGACGACGTCGGCGTGTCGGTCGAAGCGGTAGCCGATGCCGCGCACGGTGCGCACGATGTCCTCGTAGCGGCCGAGCTTCGCGCGGAGCCGTCGCACGTGCACGTCGATCGTGCGCTCGCCGGGCGCCTCGTCGCCCTCGGCGTGGCTCCACAGCGACGCGACCAGCTCGGTGCGCTCGATCGTGCGACCTTCGCGGAGCACGAGGTACTGCAGCAGTTCGAACTCCTTGAACGTCAGCGTCGCGGCGTCGCCGTCGATGTGCACCCGGCGGCGGGAGATGTCGATCGTCACACCGCCGGCGATGTCGTCGTCGTCGGGCTCGTCGTGCTTCGTGCGGGCCACCGCGCTCGGCTCGTGCAGGGCGAGACGCACGACGTCGACATCGCGCCCTCCCGCCCCGATGGGGGCGAGGGCGACGGTCGCGTACGTCTCGGCGTGAGGTGCGAGCTCGCCGAGCGTGCGGCGCAGCGCCTCGACGAGGGTCGACAGCGAGACGCCGTCGGCGGCGGCCTTCGCCTCATCGATCCCGACGTAGAGGGCGAACCCGCGCGGTGCGGTCCCGGCGGGAAGGACGCGTGCGCTCTGGCCCGCGGAGGTCGCGGGCTGCGCCGACGAGCTCGGCGATGCGGCGGCGCGTGCGGGGGCGGCGAGGTCTTCGACGGGGCGGAGGTGGCGGGGAGCAGGGGCGGTGAGAAGAGCGGTGTTCGACATGGCGGAATGTCCTTCAGGAGGAACCGGGGCGCAGCGCCTCAGACGGTTCGGTGGTGTTGCCGGTGGCCGTGACGGCCAGTGGACGAGCACGAGCGGTTCCGCATTGTGGGCGGATGACCGATGCTCGGAGGTGCGGCGCTTCTCGGGTTCTCCGGAGTCACGGCAGTGAGGGGAGCCGTGACTCGCGGAAGAAGCGACGTGCGCACCAGGCGGTGTCACCGTGTCGGTGACAGCATCGCTGAATCAGCACATTCGGCAACACATGGCAACGCGCGGCATCATGATGCCGGCAGTTCCGTTCGCCTCCCGGGCGGACAGAGTGCGTGCGTTGTCAGTCATGGGCTTGATTATGACGAAGCGTGTCGCTGTGTGTCAAACCGCCCCCGATATCACCATCGAAGATGACGCAATGTGACAGATTGCTCAGTCGCCCTCCGGTCTCCTCCCCGCGGAGCGTTGCGGAGCCGGTTAACAGCGGGGAGGCGTACCGTGAAGACCGTGAGCGACTTCACCTTTGCGAACGAGACGGACGCATCCCGGTACACGCTGCACCGCGGCAGCGACCTCGTGAGCGTCATCGATTATCGTGACGACGGCCGCACCGTGGCGATGACCCGCGTCTACACCGTGCCCACCTTCCGCGGCCGCGGCTACGCGGCGGAGATCGTCGACCGGGCCGTCGCCGAACTCGAGCAGCGCGGAGACCGCGTCGTGCAGCCGGTGTGCTGGTACGCCGCCGACTGGTTCGCGGCGCACCCGGAGCGAGCCGGCATCCTCGCGCAGCGTCGCGCGGGCTGACCGGCGCCGGCGAAGACCTACCTCCCGCCCCACCCGCCCGTCAATCCCCTCGCGCGGGCTCAGCGCCTGAGCGAGGGTGTATCGCACGAACGGACGCTGCGAGTGAGGAGCAATCATGACGCGAGACCTGCCCGACGGAATGATCGATGCAGAGCCTGCCGGCGCGTGGACGAGCGGCGACGTCGCCGATGAGGAGACCCGTCAGTCGTCCGCAGATGCCGCCCGGGCCGTGCAGGAGGAGGCGCCCGACCAGGAGCGCTCGTACGGCGACGGCATCCCCGCCCCCGATGGCGAAGACGGTCAGGGCGACGCTCCCCGCGCGCCGGACGACCTCGTCGAGGGCGCCGAGATCCAGCAGGGTGAGGATCCCGACCTGCTGACCGACGATCAGGCGAGAGGGTGAGGGACGACAGCATGAGCGCGGATGCGAGCGGCCGCGGCGTGAGCGGCACCGGCAACGAGTTCGAGGAGCCGGGTGCGAACTACCCCGACTCCGCCAAGGCGACCCAACCCGAGGATCGCGACGATGCCGGCGTGGGCGGCGCGATCGCGCACGACAGCCGCGCCGAGGGGAACGAGCCGGGTGCGGGCACCCAGGACGGGCCGCGCCTCGACCAGAACGTCACGACCGACATGGAGCGGCTCAACGGGATCGTCACTCAGACGCGCGCTGATCTCGCCGGACAGGACGCCGCCGTCGTCGAGAAGTCGCTGCGCAGCCGCCTTGACGACGCCGGCATCGCACTCGACGAGGGTGAGGTGCAGTCGCTCGCCCGCGACATCGCCGGTCAGTGACATCAGCGGCCGGGACATCAGCGGCCGGGACATCGCCGACCGGGACATCCGCCATGGCGGTCGTGGCTGAGCGACTGCGCTACCGGGAGTCGTCGATGTCGCGGGATACCGACGAGACGAAGTCGAGTATCGCCGCCGCTGACGGTCGCGCATCCCGGATGAGCGTCTCGTGGCCGTGCCCTTCGACCTCGAAGATGCGCGATCCGGGGATCGCCGCGGCGACGGCATCCGTCCACCGCCGCGGAGACACGCGGTCGCGCTCGCCGCGCACGACGAGCGTCGGCGCGGCGATGCGCGGGTAGGAATCCTCGGGGCGGTGCGTCATCATCGCGCGCATCTTCCCCCGCAGGTGCGGGCCCGCGCGCAGATACTCCCGGGCGCCCAGCAGCAGCACCTTCGGGCTCTCGCCCAGCAGATCGACGGCCAGGCGGGCGAGCTGGCTGGCGACGTGGCGGTGCCGCGCATCGACGGTCGGTGCCACCAGCACGAGGTGCGAAACGGTCTCCGGATGCCGTACCGCCACCTCGGTGGCCACCTGCGTGCCCATCGAGTGGCCCAGCAGCACCACCGGGCCGCGATCGATGCTGCGGAGGTACGCGGCCACGAGGTCGGCCGAGCGCTCGATCGACGGGAGGCGTGGCGGCTCCGGGGCCTCCCCGTAGCCGGGCTGATCGATCGCGATGACGCGGCCGTGCGGCTGGAGCTTCTCGACCAGGTCGGCGAAGACCTTGCGGCCCATACCGATGCCGTGCAGGAGCACGAATGTCAGCGGTGACGCGTCGGAACCGCGTGCCTCTGCGACGAGCGTCATGCCCTGAGCGGTGAAGTCCTCGACGTCGCCGTCGTGGGTGGGCACGCCGGTGAGGCGATCGATCGCGCTGTCGACGGCGTCCGCGACGGATTCCACAGGATCGTCCACGGCCATCCCCCGAGCCTAACGCGAGGGGCTGGCGGGCACCCTCGTCCGGCGACGTGGCGGGGGAGCCGTTCCGCACCCCTGGTTCTAGGGGTTCTTGCGAGTTCGGTGACGTAGATCGCGGTCTCCGGCCGGACAATCGCAGAGGGTCGCATCCGCCGCGCGGCCGACCGTGGGGACGGTCACGCGAGGGGCACGAGGCTCCTCTGAAACGAGACTCCTCTGAGCAGAGCAGGACCACGCATGACCCGGGCCGAGACCACGACCGTCGATCCGTCGAGCCCGGCTCGCGCCTCCGGTGCGCTGAGGTTCGCCGTGGTGGCGATGCTGTTCCTCAGCTACATGCTCTTCGCCGTCGCGTGGAACTGGGGCGATCTGTACGTGCGCAGCCTCGGATTCAGCGCCACGCGCACCGCGCTGATGACCAACGCCATCACCATCGCCCAGGTCGTGGGGAGCCTGGTGGCCGCCAACATCCTGCTCCGGCTCGGACCGCGCAACGCCTTCACGCTCGCATCCGCCCTGATCGTCGCAGGAGGCCTCGTCTCTCTGACGGAGGCGTTCCCGCTCATCTTCTTCATCCGCTTCGTGCTCGGTCTCGGCGGGGCGGTCATGGTCGTGCTCCTCTCGGGCATCGTCGCCCGTCTCCTCGACGGCACGGCGCTGCAGATCGCCAACGGCGTGAACTCCGTCGCGTTCAACACGGGCCTCGCCGTCGCCCTCACCTTCGGCATCCAGATGGCAGGCGATCCCGCGTTCGCCGTCGTGCTGGCCGCTGCGCTCTCGCTGTCGATCCTCGTGCTGTGGCTCCTGGTCTCGCGGGCCGGGCTCCGGGGGATCGCGAAGCCGCAGGCGGTCGACCGCTCGTACACGATGCGCGACGGCTTCCGGGAATGGTTCAACTGGGTCTTCGCCCTCGCCTACACGGGTCTGCTGTCGTACTACATCGTGGCGTTCACGTTCATGGACGCCGCCACGGTGCGCTGGGTCGTCTACGCGGGGGTCATCGGGGCGCTGTCGGGCACGGTCGTCTCGGCGCGCGTGCCCGACACCGTCAAGCCCGTCATCGTCGTCGCCAGCGGGGCGCTCCAGATCGTCGCCGCCGCCCTGGTGCTGGCGATGGCCGACCATCGACTGGCCGTGGTGGTCGGTGTCATCCTCGGTCTCGTGATCTTCTTCCCGATGCCGTTCTTCGTGCAGCTCGCGTTCATCCGGCCCGGCGTCACCCCTCGTCAGGTCGCCGTGACGTTCTCGATCTTCTGGGCCGTCAGCTACGCAGGATCGGTCGTGATCATCCAGGTCTTCGCCTGGATCGCTGATCTCACGGGCGGTTTGGGGCCCGGCAGTGTGCCGGTGTCCACCGCCCCGATGATCTTCATCGTCATCGTCGAGTCGACCTTCCTCGTCGGGGCGGTGCTCCTGTGGCGCTGGTTCCGCGCCTCGCAGCGGCGAGCGGCGGCGCTCGGATGACCCTGCACCCCGCGTTCCGGGCCTACCTCGACGAGCTCAATCCGCTGATCGAGCAGGCTGCCCGATCCGGCGTTCGGGCGACGCCCGAGTCGGCGCGGGCGGCGTTGAAGGATCTGACGCGTTTCGCGCTCCCGCCCGTCGAGATCGCGCACGTGTTCGACAGCGCCGCCGTCACGGGCGACCGGTCGATCCCGGTGCGCGTCTACGTTCCGAGGCCCGATGTGCCGAGCGACACGGTCCTGTTCGTCCATGGAGGCGGGCACATGGCCGGTGACGTCGACGTCTACGACTGGTCGGCGCGCCGCACCGCAGCGGCCACGGGAATGGTCGTCGTCTCGGTCGACTACCGGCGTTCACCGGAAGCGCGCTACCCGGCCGGTCTCACCGACGTCATCGAGGTGCTCGAGAGGATCGAGGATGTCGTGGGCGAAGCCCTCGTCACCGGAACCGTGCACGCGCTGGCCGACTCGGGGGGCGCGGCCAAGGTCGCCTCGATCGCGCAGCGGCACGCGGCCGAGGGAGTGCCGTCGCCGATCAGCCGCCAGGTGCTGCTGTATCCGAGCCTGGACTACACCATGAGCGGAGAGAGCTACCGCGAATACGGCACCGGTTACTTCCTGTCGGCAGAACGGGTCGCGTGGTACTTCGACCACTATTTCCCCGACGGTGCCGACAGAGCAGCCGCCTCGCCCTTGTCGGGGCCGTTCTCGCCCACGATGCCCCGCACCCTCGTCATCGCGGCCGAGTGCGACCCCCTGCGCTCGGAGGCGGAGGAGTATGTTGCTCGCATGACTGCTGCCGGCGCCGATGCCCGCCTGCTCGTGGCGACCGGGATGATCCACGCCTTCGCGTTCTTCGAGACCCTCATCCCGGAGGAGATCTCGCGCCTGTACTCGATCATCGGCGACTTCCTCGCCGATGGACAGACGACCCCCGCCTGGTGACGTCGGCATCCGCCGGCGAAGTCTTCACACCCGAAAAAGGAGATACGCATGACATTCTGGTCGACCATCTGGGACATCATCTGGTGGTTCTTGACGGTGTTCGTCTTCGTCGCCTACCTGATCGCGCTGTTCTCGATCATCACCGACCTGTTCCGCGACCGTAAGCTCAACGGCCTGGCGAAGGCGGTGTGGCTGCTCTTCCTGATCTTCCTGCCGTTCCTGACGGCGCTGGTCTACCTCATCGCTCGTGGAAAGGGCATGAGCGAGCGCTCCGCCGCTCAGGTGCGTGACGCGCAGGCGGCCACCGACGAGTACATCCGCACGGTCGCTTCGGGCGCTCAGACGCCGGCCGCCGAGATCGAGCGCGCCCAGAAGCTTCTGGACAGCGGGGCCATCACGGCGGAGGAGTTCGCCACCTTGAAGTCGGCGGCCCTCCGCAGAGCCGCCTGACGCACGATCGAGGGGTGGCTGTTGCGGCACGCACGCGGGACGTACCGTGAGGGCATGTGCCGCAACATCCACACCCTCCACAACTTCGAGCCCGCCGCGACGGGCGATGAGGTGCACGCCGCCGCGCTGCAATACGTGCGGAAGATCGCCGGGACGACGAAGCCCTCGAAGGCCAATGAGGCCGCTTTCGACCGTGCCGTCGCGCAGATCGCGCACGTGACGCAGCACCTCCTCGACGACCTCGTCGCCGTCGCCCCTCCCAAGAACCGAGCGGAGGAGGCGGCCAAGGCGCGGGCTCGTGCCGAGCGATCGGGGAGATACGCGCCGCGCGTCGCGTCGTGAAACGCGCGGGATCCGCCCCTGCCGCCCACTGTGCGGGCCGTGGGTCACAATGGACGCATGTGGATGACACCCAGTGCCCTTCGTGAGTTGGAGGCGGAGCGAGACGAGCTCGAGAGCCCCGGTCGCGACCTCAGCCAGCTGGAGCAGGCGCGGCTCATCCAGCTGCGCGAGCTGATCGCCGGCGCCGACACGAGCCCGAAGCCCGACGACGGTCTCGTCGAGCCGGGTATGCGCGTGACGGTGCGGTTCGCCGACGGGTCGGCTGAGGAGTTCCTTCTCACCAACCGGTCGATCGACGACCTGCAGACCGTGTCGCTCGACTCGCCGATCGGGGCCGCGATCAACGGCCATTATGTCGGTGACGAGGTGACGTTCACGACGCCCACCGGCGCCTCCCAGGCGATCACGATCACTGCCGCCACGCCTCACTCCTGATCCGGGGGAGCCCCACTCCTGATCCGGGGGAGCCCACTCCTGATCCTGGGAAGCGGGGAGAAGCGCGGCATGCCTCGGCGGGGATGTCGGGGGTCAAACGTAGCGTGAGGGCATGCGCATCCTGCACACCTCCGACTGGCACATCGGGCGCTCGTTCCACGGGCACGCCACGCTCGATGCGCTGCGCGGCGTGCTCGGCGAACTGAGTGCTCAGGTGCGTGAGCACCGCGTCGACGTCGTGATCGTCGCAGGCGATGTGTTCGATTCCGCGGCCCCGGCCGCCGACTGCTACACGCTGCTCAGCGACACGCTGGCGGCGCTGGCCGATGCCGGGGCGCAGGTCATCGTGACCAGCGGCAATCACGACTCCGCCGCGCGCCTGGGCTTCCAGGCCGGTCTCCTGCGCGACGGCATCCACGTGCTCACCGACCCGCGAGCGATCGGCGACCCGATCACCATCGCCGACGAACACGGACCGGTGCACTTCTACGGCATCCCCTTCCTCGAGCCGGCACTGCTGCGGCACATCTGGCCCGGAGTGCGCACGCAGGAGGGCGCCCTCACCCACGCGATGGACATCGTGCGCGCCGACCTCGCCCCTCGCCGCGAGATCGAGGGCGGTCGCGCCGTGGCCATCGCCCACTGCTTCGCCGCGGGGGTGGAGCCCACTCCGCATCTCGAGCGCGACATCCAGCAGGGCGGCCTCGACGTCGTCCCGCTCGCGGCCTTCGAAGGCGTCGACTACGCCGCGCTCGGCCACATCCACGGCCGCCAGCAGCTCGCTCCGCACATCCGCTACGCCGGAGCCCCGCTGCACTACAGCTTCGGCGAAGGCCACAAGCCCCGAGGGTCGTGGCTCGTCGACCTCGACGCCTCGGGCCACGCCGCCGTCACCTGGCTCGACCTGCCGATCCCGCGCCGCGTCGTCACGCTGCGCGGCGCGCTCGACGACCTGCTCGAGAACGAGGCGTACGCCGGCGACGAAGATGCCTGGGTCTGCGTGGAGTACACCGACGACCTCCCCCAGCGCGACCCGCTGCGGCGACTGCAGCAGCGGTTCGCGTACTGCGCCAAGGTCGTGCACACGCCTCCCACCACTGTCGAGCGCGACGCCCGCACCTACGCACAGCGAGTGCGGCAGGCACCCACCGACCGAGACAAGGTCGAGGCCTTCCTCGTCCATGTGCGAGACGGCATGGGCGCGACCGAGCGCGAGCAGGAGATCATCGAGTCGGTGCTGGCCGAGCGGGTCGCGGTGGAGGCCACCGCGTGAAGCTGCATCGTCTCGAGCTCACCGGCTTCGGCCCGTTCCGCGACACGCAGACCGTCGACTTCGACTCGTTCGACGGCGACGGAGTGTTCCTCATCTCCGGTCGCACCGGCGCCGGCAAGTCGAGCATCCTCGACGGGGTGAGCTTCGCGCTGTACGGGTCGGTGCCGCGATACGACGGCGCAGACCGGCGCCTGCGCAGCGACCACTGCTTCCTCGGCGACCCGACGTGGGTTCGGCTCGAGTTCACCGTCGGCGACCGGCGGTGGCGGGTGACCCGCGCTCCCGAATACGACAGACCCGCCAAGCGGGGCGGAGGCACCACCACCGAGCCGCAGCGCGCAGAGCTCGAAGAGCAGGTCGACGGAGCCTGGGTCGGGCGCGCCGCGAAGCCGCGCGACGTCGGGCTCGCCCTCGATGAGATCCTCGGGCTCACGGCCCAGCAGTTCCAGCAGGTGATCCTCCTCGCCCAGAACAAGTTCTCGCGGTTCCTTCTCGCCACGGCCTCCGAACGGCAGGGCCTCCTGCGCACGCTGTTCGGAACGCGACGGTTCGAGCAGTACAAAGACGACCTGGAGGCGCGGCGCAAAGAGGCGCAGAAGGCACTCGACGCGTCCGGGGAACGGGCGCGCACCCTCCTGGAGATCGCCGAGCAGCTGATCACGCAGCACGATCTCGGGGGCGACGCCGAAGCGTCGACGCCACCCGAGGCAGACCTTCCCGCTCGACGAGACGCGGCGGCGATCGCTCTGCAGCGCGCCGATTACCGGTACGACACGGCGACGCGTGCCCGAGAAGCAGCCGCCGACACGGCCGAGTCCGCCCGCGAGGCCCTCGCCGTCGCCACCGCCCACGTCGAACGGCTGCAGTCGCTCGCGTCCACCCGCTCGCAACTCGCCACGCTCGAGGCGGAGGCCGAGAGCATCGATGCCGACCGTGCCGCGCTCGACCGTGCGCGCGCCGCCGAAGCGCTGCGGGCGACCCTCGACGCGGTCGATCGGGCCGAGGAGGCCAGACGCATCGCCGACGCCCGGGCAGACGCCGCGCGCGAGGCCTGGGGGTCCGCCGGCGGTGCTGCGGACGACGACCTCGATGACGTCATCGACCGTCTCACGAGCGACATCGCCGTGTGGTCGGCTGCGGCGGCCAAAGAGGCCGAACTGGCCGACGCGAGCGCCGCCCTCGACGAGCTTCGCGCCACTGCCGACACGCGCACGTCCCAGCTCCGTGAACTCGACGCGCACGCCGCGCTGATCCCCGCCGAACGCGAACGACTCGGTGCGGTCCTCGCCGCTGCCCGGGCCACCGCAGAACGCCGCGACGACCTGCGCATCCGGCACGACGACCTGCGCACCCAGCTCGTCGCGGCCCACGAC
This sequence comes from Actinomycetes bacterium, assembly GCA_023431405.1. GTDB lineage: Bacteria > Actinomycetota > Actinomycetes > Actinomycetales > Microbacteriaceae > Microbacterium. Next base: position 29,802 of record JAEYVZ010000101.1, on the reverse strand, counting down.
GTCGAGACACGGGCCGAGGCGCGCGCACGGGCCGAAGCCGCCTACCGCACCGCCAACGCCGTCGCCATCGAGACGGCGGGCTCCGTCACCGCGCTCCTGCAGCGCAGGCTCGCAGGCATCGCGGGCGAGCTCGCCGAGAACCTCGCGGACGGGGAGCCGTGCGCCGTCTGCGGATCACCGACGCATCCGCACCCTGCGGCGCCCTCGCCCGATGCTGTCACCGACGACGACCTCGCCGCCGCTGAACAGGCTCGCGACCTCGCCGCCGCCGCAGAACGTGAGGCCGCCGACGCGCTGCGCTCGGCCTCCGATGCCCACGCCGACGCCCTCGCGCGCTCCGGAGGCCGCGCAGCGGCAGAGCTCGCCGCCGCCGTGGATGAGATCGCCGGTGAACTCCGGATCGCCGAGCAGGCGGCGGTCGATGCCGCGGACAGCGAGCGGAAGCAGCAAGAGCTCGACGAACTGGCGAGGGAAGCGGCCACCGAGCGCGACCGTGTCGCGGCTCTCCTGGCCGACGACCAACGGCGCATCGCGGCCCTCGACGCGACACGCGAAGGACTCGAAGCCCAGGTCGCCGCCGCCCGGGGCGACGAGGGGTCGGTGTCGGCGCGCATCGACGCGGCCGAAGAGCGGCGCGCCCTCGCTCGTCGCCTCCGCGACGCTCGGGAACAGGTCGCCTCGCGTGCGCGCGCCCTCGCCGACCTCGCCGCCGACCGCGACGCCCGCGTGGCCGCATCGGGCCTCGGCTCGGTCGACGACGTCCGGTCGGCGCTGCGGAGTCAGGCAGACCGTGACGCACTCGAAACCCGTGTCGCCGGCCACGCACAACAGCTCGCCGCCGTCCGCGCCCGTCTGCTCGAACTCGAGCTCGCCACCGTCGACATCACCGCCGTCGACCTCGACGCCGTGCGTGCGGCGCGGGATGCCGCGGATACGGCTCACGCGACGAGCATCGAGGCGGAGACCGCCGCCCGCGACACGGCTCAGCGGCTGCGCGACCTCCTCCAGCAGATCGATGACGCCTACGGCCGCGTCGCCGTCCTCCTCGACGACGCCGCCGTCGTCACCCGCCTCGCCGACTCGGTCGCCGGCCGTGCGCCCAACACGATGAAGATGGACCTCGAGACCTTCGTGCTCGCCGCCGAGCTCGAAGAGATCGTCGACGCCGCCAATCTCCGGCTCAGCGAGATGTCGTCTGGCCGGTACTCCCTCCACCACAGCGACGCCCGAGCCTCCCACGGTCGAGCCTCCGGCCTCGGCATCGACGTGCTCGACGCCTACACCGGCCAGCGCCGCTCCCCGCAGTCGCTGTCGGGCGGCGAGACCTTCCTCGCCTCCCTCGCACTCGCTCTCGGCCTCGCCGAAGTCGTCACCAACCGCGCCGGAGGCATCCGCCTCGACACCCTCTTCATCGACGAAGGCTTCGGCTCGCTCGACCCCGAGACGCTCGATCTCGCGATGCGCACCCTCGACGAGCTGCGCGCCGGCGGGCGCACCGTCGGCGTCATCAGTCACGTCGAAGCCATGAAGGAGCAGATTCCCGCCCAGCTGCTCGTCGAGGCATCCGGTGAAGGACCGAGCGTCATCCGCCAAGACATCCTCAGCACGCCGCAGGCACACTGACCAGCCCGCGCAGACGCGCTCACACCAGCCGGTAACCCGCGCCGCGCACCGTCTCGATCCGCTCCGCCCCGAGCTTCTGCCGCAGATAGCCCACATAGACATCGGCCACATTCGACCCCGGGTCGAAGTCGTAGCCCCACACGCGGCTGAGCAGCTGCTCACGGCTGAGCACCTGCCCGGCGTTGCGGATGAACTCCTCCGCCAACGCGAACTCCCGCGACGACAGCTCGACCCGCCGCGACCCCACCCGCGCCTCACGCGTGCGCACATCCAGTGACAGATCGCGATGCGACAGCGCCGACAGGCTCCCCGTGTCATCGTCCTTCCGCATCCGCAGCCGAATACGGGCGAGCAGCTCATCGAAGCGGAACGGCTTTCCCAGATAGTCGTCGGCGCCGCCCTCCAGCCCGGCGACCGTATCGTGCAGCTCCACCCGCGCCGTGAGGATGATGACCGGCATCCGCGACCCGCCCCCGCGCAGATGCTCCAACACCTCGAACCCGTCCATGCCGGGCAGGTTCACGTCGAGCACCATCAGGTCGAACTCATCCGTCTGCGCCAGCTCGAGCGCCTGCGGCCCCGTCGCGGCGACACGTGTGGCGAACCCCGCAGCACGCAGACCCTTGTCGATGAATCCCGAGATGCGGGCCTCATCCTCGGCGATCAGAATCGACGCCATCTCACACGCTCCCCGTCGCCAGCGAGTCCTCGAACTCCTCTGCCGGGCCACCCGGCACCACCCCGTCGTCGGGTGGAGTCGGTGCCGTCAACGGCACCGAGACGATGAACAGGGCGCCGCCGCCGGCCGCATCCTCCACGCGCGCCGAGCCGCCGTGGGCGCGCGCGATCACCTGCACGATATTCAGCCCCAGTCCACTCCCGGCGTGATCGTCGTCGCCGCGGTGGAAGCGCTCGAACACGGCGGCCTTCTCGGCATCCGGAACACCCGGCCCATGGTCGCGCACCCACAGCTCCAGCATGTCCGCGTGCACACGGCTGCCGATGTCGATGACGCCGCCGCCGTGGGTGAGCCCGTTCTGAGCGAGCTGGAGCATCGCCTGCGTGATGCGGGCCGGATCGACGCCGGCGACCACGTCGGCGATCGGGCCCGGCGTGACGGTCGCGCCGTCGATTCCCTGCGCCTTGCGCACGATCTGCTGCACCAGTTCGCCCGCATCGACCTCCGTCTTCTTGATGGGGGAGGGGCCGTGCAGCGACGCGGATGCCGCGAGATCCTCGACCAGCAGCGCCATGCGCTCGAGCTCGTCGATCGCGAGCGCCCGGGTCTCGCGCACATCGTCGGGGTCGGCAGCGTCCATGACCTCGAGGTTGCCGCGGACGATCGTGATGGGGGTCTTCAGCTCATGTCCCACGTCGCTCAACAGCTGGCGCTGAGAGTCGAGCGCGCGATCGAGGCGGTCGAGCATGTCGTTCATGGTGCTCGCCAGTTCCGACACGTCGTCGCGACCCTGCACCGGCAGGCGCTCACTGAGAGCCTGCGCAGACACGCGCTCCGCGGTCTCACGCATCCGCCGCAGCGGTCGCAGCAGCCGCGTCGAGACGATCGTCGCCACCGCGGCGATGACCACCAGCGCGATGCCGGCGGCGATCACGTATGCGCGCGCGGTGCCGTCGATCTCGGCCAGCTCGGCGCGCACGTCGTACGCCATCGCGAAGATGACCTCTTCCGCATCCGCCCCTCCCGTCACCGCGATCGGAGCGGCGAGATACCGCCAGACGACGCCGTCTTCCGCGTAAGTGCCGATGATCGCGTCGGCTCCGTCGACCTGCTCCGACACGTACCGCACGAAGCCGGGCGCGCTCGTCAGGTCGAGGTCGAGATCGATCCCCGATCGCATCACCGCGCGGCCGTCGATGATGCCGATCGCGCCGGTGTTGTCGTCGGGGCTCATGCGCTTGACGACGGCCTCGAGGGCTTCAGAGGCCGTCGGCCAGGTGCCGGTCGAATCGACCCCGTCGGCGACGATGAACCGGGCAGACGCCAGGTTGTCCTGCAGCCTTCCCTCGATGGCCTCCAGGGAGACCGCGCGTTCCACGAGGTACACGGTCGCCCCCACCACGGTGAGCCCCAGCGCGGCGACGAGAGTGATGACCGCGACGATGCGGGTGCGCACCGAGAAGCGCACCGACCGCCGGCGGCGCGGCGGACGGGAGGCGGCGGAGGCGGTCACCTTTCCAGTATCGTGACCCGCCGCGCCCGCTCCGCAGACCCTAAGAGATGTCTCATCGCTTTCCGAGGGCGCGTCTGCTGAAATCGAACAGTGGATCCCGACACGTCAGCGGATGCCGACGCGGCCCTGCTCAGCGAAGCGCTCGGGCTGCCGGCATCCGGCTTCGTCGCCTTCTCGCGAGAACCGCTGGGCGAGGGAAGCGTCACCGGATTCGAGGTGCGCGGCGCCCCCGCGGCGGACGCCGGCGACGAAAGCGAGCGGGCCGCCGAGACCCTCCCGGAGGGGACGGTGGCCTACGTCGACACGTCGCGACTGACAGTGCCCCGCGAGACGGGCCTGGTGAGCGACGATCGCACCCGCGTGTGGATCCACCCCGCAGACCCTCACCTTCCGGCTCTCGCTCCCGCCGCATACGGCGACGCCGCTGCGGTGCTGCTCTCGCGGCTCGGAGCGACGGATGCCGGTGCGCCGCAGATCGTCGGCTACCGTCCGGGGCGGCGCGCCGTCCTGCGCGTCGCCACCTCCGACGGCGACATGTGGGTGAAGGTCGTGCGACCACGGCGGATCGAGCGCGTCGTGGCGGCACACACTCGACTGCACGAGCACGGGCTCCCCGTGCCGGCCGTCCGCGGCTGGTCGCCGGAGGGCCTGCTGGTGCTCGAATCGGCGAGGGGCGTTCCCGCCACCCACGCGGCCTGGGAGCCGGAGGTGCTGCTCGACGCCGTCGACGACCTGCGCGCGCGTCTGGCTGCGGTACGTCTCGATTGGCCTGCCCGCACGTCGCTCGTCACGCGCCTTCCCTGGTACACCGACCGGCTCATGACGGCGATGCCCGAACATCGCGAGAGCATCGCCCGCATCACATCCGCAGCCCACGAGGCCCTCCACGTTCCCACGGGTGGGCGCGAAAGCGAGGTGACGGTGCACGGAGACCTCCATCTCGGTCAGCTGTTCCTCGATGACGACGGCACCGTGACGGGGCTCATCGACGTCGACACAGCCGGTGCAGGGCGGTCCGAAGAGGATGCCGCCGCGTTCCTCGGTCACGCCGTCGCGAGCGCGCTGCTCACCGACCAGCGCAATGCGGTGTCCGAACCGGGCGGCGCGGCCGGTCGGGTGTGGCGGCTGGCGACGCGGGCGCGCGCGCGATGGGGTGCCGACCCCCGGATTGCGGGCCTCACCGCCGTGCATCTTCTCGGTCACGCGCTGGGGGCGGCATCCGGTGGGGACACCGCACGGGCGACGGCCTTGCTGCAGGAGGCGGAGAGTGCGGTGCACGCCCAGCCGCACGGCGTCGACCGCGGCACCGACGGGGCGAGCGCTGTCGGCACGGATGCGGGCGAACCTAAGAGGCGTCTCATGGAGACCTTCGATGACGCTTAGCGCCGCCGGGAAGACTGATGGCGGAAGGTTCGGGTGACTCCGTCTCGGACGACCTCCGAGCCGCCCCCCCCCGGGACCGCAGACATGCAGTGAGAGGATTCGACATGAAGAAGAAGTGGATCGCGTACGGCGTGACCGGTGCGGTCGGCCTCGGCCTGGTCGCCGGTGGTGCGACGGCGATGGCCTCGGCGATGGACCTGCGCACGACGGACGGCACCGTCGTGCCCGGCGGCGCCATCACGGGCAAGAACGGCGCGGTGCTCGACCGTCCCGTGACGCTCAGCGTGAGCGACACGTCCGTCACGGTCGTCTCGGCCGCCACTCCCGCCGAAGTGACCGCGGTGACTCCCGCGACGGCCCCGACCCCCGCGACGGCCCCGACCCCCACGACATCGCCGTCGCCGGTCACGCCCCCCACTGCCGCGACCCCGGCATCCCCGGCCACCCCGGCATCCCCGGCGACTCCCGCCACGCCTGCCAGCCCGGCCAGCCCCGCGACACCCGCCACCCCCGCGTCGGCGGCTTCCCCCGCCTCGGTGGCCTCGGCACCGTCGAACTGACGCGCCGTCGCGCCCGAGAACGCACAAGGCCCCCGGATCCCGTCCGGGGGCCTTGTGCGTTCTGCCGTCGTCGCGCGGCCGCGCCGCGCGGCGTACGACGCGTTACTGCAGGTACTTCTCGGCGGCGTCGATGATGATGTCGGCGAAGCGGCCGGCCGAGTCTTCGTCGAAGGCGCCGTCGGAGCCCTGGATCATGCCCTGGATCATCTGGTCGCGACCTTCGTCGCCGACGAAGAGGAACGCCTCGCCGAGCGAGAGGAGAGCCTCATCGCTGAAGGTCTGGTCGATGATCGACGCGTCGACGTTCGGGTCGATCTCGGAGAACAGGTCGACGAGCGCGGGGCGCACCTCATCGAGGAAGGCCTGCTGGTCTGCCGTGGATGCATCCGTGTCGCCGTCGACATCGGTGCCGTCATCGGTGCCGTCTTCGATCGAGTCGGAGAACTCGGGCGAGGGGACGGGGTCTGAGGTGACCGCCGACGACACGATGCCGAACGCGAGCGCCACGAAGAACGCGACCGCCCAGATGATGCTGCCGATGACGGAGACGACCAGCGCGCTGATGCCGATCGGCTTGCCGCCGTGCTTGCGGCTGGCCAGGGCCACGATCGAGATGATGAACGCGGCCAGCAGCAGCACGCCGCCGAGCAGGACGACCACGAGGCTCGCCCAGCCGAGAGGGATGAAGCCGATGCAGGCCAGCACCGTGCCCGCGATCGCGAGGCCGAGCGCCGTCCACGCGAGCGTCTTCGGGCGGGTGTCGGGGCCGGCGGGGGCGGGGGACCCGTACGGGGCCTGGCCGTACGGCGCCTGGCCGTACGGCGCCTGGCCGTAGGGAGCCTGGCCGTACGGTGCGTCGGAGCCGGGAGCCTGGCCGTACGCGCTCTGCCCGGACCCTGCCGGGGCATACGCGGCGGTGGGCGCCTCCGGTGCGGGCGGAACGGGCGGGTAGACCGCGGTCGCGTCGTCGGCCGACGATGCGGCGTCAGCCGGCTTGCTCGCCTCTGCGTTCGCCTCGGGGATGGTGCCCTCGGTTTCGGGGGTGGTGCCCTCGGTTTCGGGCGTGCCGGGACCGTGGGGATCGTTGGGGGTGGACATGACGCTCCTCGCTGTCGTTCGGCTCCGCGTGGGCGAAGCGCCTCCCAGGCTAGTGGACGGCGCGGCATCCGCCCGGGCTCCTCTCTGTGATGACATGCCCACGCGACACCCCCGTCACATGGTGGATGCGCTTTTTGTCACAGCGGAGCGCTTTTGTCACAGTGGAGTGGGGTGTCTCGCGCTCGCGGCGCGCGGCAAGATGGGAGCACCCAGCTTCGAAGGAGCGCCATGTCACTCACCACAGTTCCGCTCGACACGCCTCCGGGGATCGTCGCGAAGCTCGGATGGGACCCGGGCACGACCGTGCACGACCGCCGCCGCATCCTGGCGAAGGAGCTCATCGCCGCCCGTCTCGGGTGCGAGCCGGCCGACATCACCATCGAGCGCGAGGCGCCGCGCGGGTTCGGCTATCACACGCGGCTCATCGCCTCGAAGGATCGCGAGGAGCTGCCGATCGCCATCGCCACCGCGAGCTTCCGTGCCGCGACGGTCGTCGCGATCTGCGACCCGGGACTGCCCGTCGGCATCGACATCCGCGACATGAACCCGGAGCCGGTCGACCTGCACCGCATGGCGAAGCACTCGCACCTGTTCGACGAGAGCAACATCCCCGATCTGCTGCAGCACTGGACGCGCGTGCAGGCGGTGCTCGAGGCCGACGGGCGGGGGGTGCGTGTGGCTCCCGACCTGGTGCGCCTCGACACCGGGCGTCACAAGGGCTGGATCCCCGATCGCAAGATGAAGTACTCGCTCGTCGACGCCTCGCGCGACGGCTGGGTCATCACGATCGCCAGCGGCATCCTGCCCCGCGAGTAGCCCCCCGACGACCTCAGTCGACCAGGTCCGGCAGCGCCGACCTCAGCTCCGCGAGCCATGCGGTGGCGTTGCCGTCCGACGGTGCGCGCCAGTCGCCCCGCGGCGACAGGGAGCCGGCGGGCGAGACCTTCGGGCCGTTGGGGATCGCCGACCGCTTGAACTGCGCGAAGCCGAAGTAGCGCTTCAGGAAGACCTGGAGCCACCTCGTGATGGTCGCGAGATCGTACGCGTAGTGCTCGTCGTCGGGGAAGCCGGGGGGCCATGCACCGGCATCCTTGTCGCGCCATGCCCGCTCGGCGAGGAACGCGATCTTCGAGGGCCGCAGCCCGTAGCGCAGCACGTGGAACAGCGCGAAGTCGTGGAGCGCGTACGGCCCGATGGTGTCTTCCGTCGACTGCACCCGGCCGTCTTCGCCCGCGGGCACGAGCTCGGGGCTGATCTCCGTGTCGAGCACCGCCTGGAGCACCGCGATGGCCTCGTCGGACACACCCTCCCGATGCGCGATCACCCATCGGATCAGGTGCTGGATAAGCGTCTTGGGAACGCCGGCGTTCACGGCGTAGTGGCTCATGTGATCGCCTACGCCGTACGTCGCCCAGCCGAGCGCCAGCTCCGACAGATCGGACGTGCCCACCACGAAGCCGTTGTTCTGGTTGGCGAGGCGGAAGAGGAAGTCGGTGCGGGCGCCGGCCTGCACGTTCTCGAACGTCACGTCGTAGACGGGCTCGCCGCCCGCGAACGGGTGGCCGATCCCCTTCAGGATCTCGGTCGCCATGGGGCGGATGTCGATCGTCTCGACCGTCGCGCCGATCGCCTCGGCGAGGGCGATGGCGTTCGACTTGGTGTGGTCGCTCGTGGCGAAGCCCGGCATCGTGTAGGCGAGGATGTCGCTGCGCGGCCGGCCCATGCGGTCCATCGCGCGGGCGACCACCAGGAGCGCATGCGTCGAATCGAGCCCGCCGGACACGCCGATGACCGGCTTGGGCGCGCCGATGGCGCGCATGCGCTGTTCGAGCCCCGACACCTGGATGTTGAACGCCTCGTAGCAGTCGAGGTCGAGGCGGGCGGCGTCGTCGGGGACGAACGGGAAGCGGTCGAGCGGGCGGCGCAGTCCGATGTCGGATGACGGCGGGTCGACCGTGAAGGGAATGCGCTGCGCCTCGGCCCACCGCGAGACGCGGTTGTCGTCGAACGTGCCCTGGCGGATGCGGTCCTGACGGAGGCGGTCGAGGTCGACGTCGGCCACCGAGCGCCGCGGGCCGTCGGGGAAGCGTTCGGTGTCGGCGAGGAGGGTGCCGCCCTCGTAGATCATGGTCTGGCCGTCCCACGACACGTCGTTGGTCGACTCTCCCTGGCCGGCGGCGGCGTACACGTACGCGGCGAGGCAGCGCAGCGACTGCGACTGCGCGAGGATGCGGCGGTCTTCGGCGCGCGCGATCGTGATGGGGCTCCCCGACAGGTTGAGCAGCACGGTCGCCCCGGCCAGCGCAGCGTTCGAGGACGGCGGGATCGGCACCCAGAAGTCTTCGCACACCTCGGCGTGCACGACGAGGCCGGGCACGTCGCTCGCCTCGAAGAGGAGGTCGGTGCCGACGGGGACGTCTTCGCCGAGGAGCGTGACCGACTCGGGGGCGTCTCCGCCCTGCGCGTACCAGCGGTGCTCGTAGAACTCCCGGTAGGTCGGGAGGTAGCTCTTCGGCGCCACGCCGAGCACGGCTCCGCGGTGGATGACGACGGCGCAGTTGTACAGACGTGACCCGATGCGCAGCGGCGCCCCCACCACGAGCAGCGTCCGCAGCTCCGCCGAGCCGGCCGCGATGCGGCCGAGGGCCTCGATCACCGCGTCGAGCACGGCGTCCTGCATCACGAGGTCGTCGATCGCATATCCCGTGAGGCACAGCTCGGGGAACGCCGCCACGGCGACGGCGTCGTCGTGGCATTCGCGGGCGCTCGCCAGCACCGTCTCGGCGTTGGTGAGAGGGTCGGCGATCGCGATCGGGATCGTGCAGGCGGCCACGCGCGCGTAGCCGTGGCGGTAGGCGCTCTCGAACGGCAGGGTCTCGTTCACCGGTCCAGTCTGGCATCCGCCGGTCTCCTGTGGCGAAGGGCCTTGCGGCGGGGTACGGCCTGGGGTAGCGGTGCGCGGTGACGGGTGTTCCGGCCGCGCGACCTCCCCGCAAGCCCCTGCTGCCCGGCCCCGTTGTCGGAGCCTGCCGATACCTTCGGTAGTGAAGGGAAGACATGCGATACATCGAAGACGAGGGCCGGATCGTCTGGAGCGCGAGCGACCTCAAAGCCGCCGCCGAGTGCGAGTTCGCCTGGCTGCGTGCCATCGACGCGAAGCTCGGGCGCGTGCCGGCGGTCGAAGACCCCGAAGACGCCACTCTCGCACGAGCCGGGAGGCTCGGCACGCAGCACGAGTTGCGTGTGCTCGACGCGTACCGTGCCGCTCAGCCGGGGCGCGTCGTCGAGATCCCCGAGACGCGGTCGTCGGATGCGGAGGGCCTCGCCGCGGCCATCGAGCTCACCCGCCGGGCGCTCGCCGACCCCGATGTCGCCGTCGTGTATCAGGCGGCCTTCTCCACGGACGAGTTCGTCGGCTTCGCCGACTTCCTCGTGCGCGACGAGGGTGCCGGGGGTGCCTGGGTCGTGCAGGACACCAAGCTCGCACGGCACGCTCGGGTCACGGCGCTCATGCAGCTGGCCGCCTACGTCGATCAGCTCGACCGTCTGGGCGTCCCGCGCGCCGATCGTGTCGAGCTCCTGCTGGGCGACGGCTCCACTTCGGTGCATCAGGTGCGCGATCTCCTGCCCGTCTTCTCGCTGCGCCGCGAACGGCTCCGCGCCCTCATCGCCGATCGAGACCTCTCGTCCGGAGCGGCCGGCGCTGCGATCCCCTGGGGCGACGACCGCGGCGCGCTCCACGTCATCGCGTGCGGACGCTGCGCGACGTGCGACCTCGAGGTCGTGGCACACCGCGATCTCCTGCTCGTGGCAGGCATGCGGCCGGTGCAGCGTGAGCGGCTGCGGGCTGCCGGCATCCGCACGATCGACGAGCTGGCCGCCGCACGAGAAGCGCCCGAGCGCATGTCGTGGGACACCTTCCGCAATCTGCGCACGCAGGCACGACTGCAGCTCGACAGCCCTGCCGGGGGAGTCGAAGACGCCGCCGCAGCCGTGTCGACGCCCGCGCCCGCGCTGGCGGCCGTCGGTGGGCTCACGACCGACGCGTCGATCGCGCTCGCTGAGACATCGCCGCCGAGCGCGGGCACTCTGCTCTCAGCCGATCCTCCCGTCGCGACCCCCGCCCCGCCGCCGGTGCCGACCTACGAGGTCGTGTTCCCCAAGGCGCTCGGCGCGCTTCCCCGCCCCGACCACGGCGATCTCTTCTTCGACTTCGAGGGCGACCCCCTGTACACCGAGACCCCGCCGGCGGGGGGTGCCGCGCAGTGGGGCATCGACTACCTGTTCGGCTGGGTCGACACCCGCGAGCAGTACACGCCGCTGTGGGCGCACAGCTTCGCCGAGGAGCGCAGTGCGCTCGAGCGCTTCCTCGCGTTCGTCGACCTGCGCCGCCGCGCGCACCCGAACATGCACATCTACCACTACGCGCCCTACGAGCCGACGCATCTCCTGGCGATGGCGGCGCGCCACGGCGTCGGCGAGGCAGCCGTCGACCGGCTGCTGCGCGAGGGCGTGTTCGTCGATCTGTACCCGATCGTCCGCCGCGCCCTCCGGGTGGGGTCGCGGTCGTACTCCATCAAGAAGCTCGAGCCGCTCTACATGGGCGACGAGGTGCGCACGAGCGATGTGCAGCGCGGTGACGACTCCATCGTCCGCTACGTCGAGGCGCGCGCCTACGAAGAGGCCGGCGACGCGACCGAGGCGGCCGCGATCCTCGACGACCTCGCCGACTACAACCGGTACGACTGCGTCTCCACGCTGCGCCTGCGCGACTGGCTCGTCGACCGGGCGCGGGAGGCGGGGCTCCGGCCGTCCGTCGACACCGAGGTGAGCGAGTTCGCCTACGCGCCGTCGCCGCGTGCCGAAGCGCTCATGCGCCGTGCCGCTGAGGCCGAAGCCCAGGCGGCTCGGGCCGAGGCCGACGGCGGCGACAGTCGTCTGAAGCATGCCGAGGCGGAGGCCCTGCGGCTGGGGGCCGCGGCGATCGACTATTACCCGCGGGAGGTCAAGACCTTCTGGGCGACGCACTTCCTCCGGCTGCGGGAGCCCGTGTCGGTCTGGGAAGACACCCGCGACGTCGTGGTCATCGACGCCGACCGCTGCCGGGTCATCACCGACTGGCATCAGCCCGAAGGAGCACGCGTGCTGCGGCGCGTGGTCGAACTGCGCGGCAGTCTCGCTCCCGGAACCCGCCTCACCGTCGACAGCACGCCGTTCGTCGTCTACGACCTGCCGGCGCCCTTCCCCGCTGAGACGAACCCGCGCTGGATCCACGCTGCGCGCACCGTGAAGGTCGTCGACGTCCTCGATGACGGAGCCGTCGTCGAGGAGACCTCGGTGCAGGGGTTCACGTGGCAGGAGCTGCCCCTCGCCATCACCCCCGTCGCCCCACCCACCGCGGGCAGCCAGCAGGCGGCCATCGACGAATGGGCGGATGCCGTGCTCGCTGCGGGCGACGAGCTTCCCGCCGACCCCGCCACCGACCTGCTGCTCCGCCGCCGTCCGCACACGCGTCGGGGGGAGCTCACGCGAGGTCTCGGCACCGATGTCGCCGACATCACCGCCACCCTCGTCGACCTGCAGTCCAGCTACGTCGCCGTGCAGGGCCCTCCCGGCACGGGGAAGACCTATGTCGGCTCGCACGTCGTCGCCTGCCTCGTGCGGGAGCACGGGTTCCGTGTCGGGGTGGTCGCGCAGTCGCACGCCGTCGTCGAGCACATGCTCGACCGCATCGTCGATGCCGGTGTTCCCCGCACCCTCGTCGCCAAGGCGCTCAAGGGCGCCGACACCGGAGAGACCTCCTTCACGCCCATCGCCAAGAACGGCATGGCCGCCTTCATCGGCGAGCAACAGGGCGGCTTCGTCGTGGGCGGCACCGCGTGGGACTTCACCCACACCGGACGCATCGCCCGCCGCGGCCTCGACCTGCTCGTCATCGATGAGGCGGGCCAGTTCTCGCTGGCATCCACCATCGCCGTCTCCGCAGCAGCCCAGCGGCTCCTGCTCCTCGGCGACCCGCAGCAGCTTCCGCAGGTCAGTCAGGGAACGCACCCCGAGCCCGTCGACACCTCGGCGCTCGGCTGGATCATGGAAGGCGCCTCCGTCATCCCCTCCGACCGAGGCTTCTTCCTCGCGCAGACGCGTCGCATGAGACCCGAAGTGGCGCGTCCCGTCTCCGACCTGTCGTACGAGGGACAGCTGGCGGCGTACCCCGATACGGTGCAGCGAACCCTAGACGGCATCGCACCGGGGGTCGTCCCGATGCCGCTCACGCACACGGGAAACGCGACGCAGTCACCCGAGGAGGCCGCCACCGTCGTCGCGATCCTCCGTGACCTCGTCGGCCGCGCCTGGACCCCGAACGCCGGCGAACCGGCCCGCCCTCTCGAACCATCCGACGTGATCGTGGTCACCCCGTACAACGCGCAACAGGTGATGGTCGAAGAGGCCCTCACGGCGGCCGGATTCGACGAGGTCCCCGTCGGCACCGTCGACCGGTTCCAGGGGCAGGAGGCGGCGGTGGCCATCGTGTCGCTCGCCGCGTCGTCGGGGCGTGACGCACCACGGGGCCTCGAGTTCCTGCTCCTGCAGAACCGGCTCAACGTCGCCGTCTCCCGCGCCATGCACACCGCTTACGTCATCTACGGCACCGGCCTGCTCGACGACCTCCCCCGCACCCCCGAGGGGGTCGCCCGGCTGAGCGCCTTCGCCCGGCTGGTCGGAGCCGAGACGCGTCCGTAGACTCGCCTGACGACCGAAGGAGGCCACAATGGCTGACGAGGCACCGCGCCAGTTCGAGATCGAGATGCCGCAGAAGGCCGTCACCGGCGTCTACGCCGACTTCGCCAACGTCTGGCACACCCCCGACGTGTTCGTCATGGACTTCGTCTCGCTCGTCAGGCCGCCCCACGAGGCGACGGATGCCGAAGGCAACCTCGTCACCCTGGTGCCCGGACGCGTCGTCCAGCGTGTGCGCATCCCACCCGAGCAGGTGTTCGAGCTCGCGAAGGCCCTCACCCAGCAGCTCGAGTTCTGGGAGCAGGAGAACGGGCGTCGCCCGTTCCGCACCGACGAGCTCTGACCGCCGCGGGAAAGCGTCAGACCGTACCGTAGAGCCGGTCGCCCGCGTCGCCGAGACCGGGCACGATGTAGCCCTTCTCGTTGAGACGCTCATCGACGGCGCCGAGCACCAGCGTCACATCGCGGTCGCCCACCTGCTTCTCGATCGCCGCGAGGCCCTCGGGAGCGGCCAGGATGCAGATCGCGGTGACATCCTGCGCGCCGCGCGCGAACAGGAAGTCGATCGCCGCCCCCAGAGACCCGCCCGTCGCCAGCATCGGGTCGAGCACGAAGCACTGGCGGTCGCTCAGATCGGTGGGGAGACGCTCCGCGTAGGTGGTCGGCTCGAACGTCTCCTCGTTGCGGGCCATGCCGAGGAAGCCGACCTCCGCAGTGGGGAGGAGCTTCACCATGCCGTCGAGCATGCCGAGCCCGGCGCGCAGGATCGGCACCACGATCGGGCGCGGCTCGCTGATGCGCACGCCGACCGTGGTCGTCACGGGGGTCGTGATCTCGATGTCCTCGACCCTCACCCCGCGCGTCGCCTCGTAGGCCAGGAGCGTCACGAGCTCCTCGGTCAGCTGGCGGAACACCGGCGAGGTGGTGCGCGCGTCGCGCAGCACCGTCAGCTTGTGGGTGATGAGGGGGTGATCGGCGACGTGCACACGCATGGCATCCAGGTTACCTGGGCATACGCTGGCCCTGTGAGTCTCCCCGCACGGCACACCGACCTCCGGGCCATGAAGCGCGCCCGAGAGCTGGCGGCCGAGGCCGCCGGGCACGGCGACATCCCCGTCGGAGCGGTCGTCACCGACCTCGCCGGCGCCATCATCGCCGAAGGGCGAAACCTCCGCGAAGCGACCCACGACCCCCTCGCCCACGCAGAGGTCGTCGCCCTGCGCGCCGCCGCCGAAGCTCTCGGCTCATGGAACCTCGAGCACTGCACGCTCGTCGTCACCCTCGAGCCCTGCATCATGTGCGCCGGCGCCATCTCGCAGGCGCGCGTGGGACGGGTGGTGTTCGGAGCGTGGGATGACAAGGCCGGCGCCGCCGGGTCGCTGTACGACGTGCTGCGCGACCGGAGACTGCCGCACCGCAGCGAGGTCGTCGCCGGCGTCGAGGCCGAAGAGGCCGCCGCGCTCCTGCGAGAGTTCTTCCTCGCCCGACGCGACCCCTGAACGTCCGCGCGCGAACCCGTCAGTCCGACGAGCTGATGATGATCGCCTCGGTCGGCGGTGCGGGGTGCGCCGGGCTCCCGAGATAGCCGATCACCGACAGCAGCCCGCGACGGAACTCCGCCGGCCGCTCCAGGTGCGGAGAGTGTCCGACTCCCTCCAGCTCGATCTCCGTCACCGCACCGCCGCGCTCGCGGTACGCCGACAGCACGTCGCGCATCTGCGACACCATCGGCTGGGCCGGGGCGATCTCGTCGCCGGGCCAGCCGGGGATCACGCCGATCGCACCCAGGTGGTTCAGGTCGTAGAACGAGGTGTCCGACACGATGGCATCCGCCGTGCCGTGCACCCACAGCACGGGAGGCTTCGGGTCGAGGTCGACGATCGCCGACGTGTCGAAGTAGCGGGGCGACATCGTGTTGAGCACGCCCATCGTGCCGGCGGCGAACCCCGGCCAGTTCGGGCTCGCCACGCCGTCGCCGGGGTAGTTGCCGACGGCGGTCGAGGTGGTCAGCATCGACTCCACCCAGACGTCTTCGTGTTCCGTCGTGTAGCCGGGGGCGACATACCCGGAGCGGAAGACGTTCCGCGGCGACGTCGGCGCCTCGTCGCTCGTGTCGTGGTCGGTGAGTCGCTGCACGAAGTCGGGGTTCGCGCCCCCGCCCCCGCAGCCCGCGTCGTCGTCGGTCAGTCGCGTCCCGTCGCGTCTTGTGCCGCCGAAGCCGTACGGCGACACCGGGGATTCGAGCGTCAGAGACAGCACCGGGTGGTCGATCGCGTACTGCATGACGACGCCGGCGCCCATCGACCATCCCACGAAGTGGGCCGTGGGGATGCCGAGCACGGTCAGCACGGCGTGCACGTCGTCGCTGAAGTCGCGCACGCCGCGGGTCGCGTCGATCGGCGCGTGCTCGGTGTTGCCGAAGCCGCGCAGGTCGATGGCGATCACGCGGAGGTCGCTGGGCAGGTCCTGCATGAGCTCCTGCCAGAAGAGGCTCGACGACACGTTCCCGTGCACCAGCACGACCGTGTGCTCGGCGGGAGTGGCCGGATCGTCGCCGGTGCGCTCCAGCAGACCGACCGAGAGCCGATCGGTGTCGATCACTCGTGAGGTGATGCCGTCGAAGAGGGTCATGACGCGTCCTTCGCAGTGTCCACGGGCGATGCGCGGCGGTGCGCGGGGAGGCTGCCGAGGCCTCCTTCGTCTCGATGATAGTCCCGGCGACCGGGCCGCCACCGGCCGCTGCCGGGCCGCCGCCTGGCCCCGCTCGTAGGATGGAAGCATGAGTGCGCTGCCCCCGATCGCGATCCTCGGTGCCGGTTCGATGGGCGGTGCGATCCTCCAAGGGCTCCTCCGCTCCGGACAGGCGTCGACCGTGACGGTCACCAACCGCACCCGCGCCAGCGCCCGCACCGTCGATCTCCCGGGCGTCACCAGCATCGCCCTCGAAGAGACGCCCGACGGCAACGTGGCCGCGGCATCCGAAGCAGACATCGTGCTGGTGGGGGTCAAACCGGTGATGGTCCCCGATCTCCTGCGTGAGATCGCGCCCGCCCTCCGCCCCGGCACCGTCGTCGTGAGTCTCGCGGCGGGCGTCACCATCGCGACGTTCGAATCGATCGTCGGCGACGCCATCCCCGTCGTGCGCTCCATGCCCAACACGCCCGCCGTCGTCGGCAAGGCCGTCACGGGGATCGCGGCCGGCTCGACGGCATCCGAGGCCGACCTCGCCCTCGTCCGCCGCCTGTTCGAGACGTGCGGCGCGGTGATCGAGCTCCCCGAGGATCGCATCGACGCGCTGTCGACGATCTCCGGGTCCGGCCCCGCGTACGTCTTCCTCCTCATCGAGGAGCTCACCGAGGCGGCCCGCGGCAAGGGCTTCAGCGAGGCCGACGCGCGGCTCATGGCCGAGCAGACCTTCATCGGCGCCGCGGCGCTGCTGGAAGCCACCGGCGACGACCCCGCCGAGCTGCGTCGCCGTGTCACGAGCCCGAAGGGCACCACCGAGCGCGCCATCGCCGTGCTCCAGGGCGCGAACCTCGCGGGCCTGTTCGCCGAGGCGACCGACGCCGCCCTGGCACGCGCTCGCGAGCTCGCATCCGGGTCGTGACGGCGCGGACGCCGCGCGATCAGCGGTCGAGGGCGGCGAACCTCTCGATGTCGGAGTTGGTGCCCGACACGATGATGAGGTCATGGTTGGTGACCACCGTGTTGGCCTCCGCATAGCGGAACGGCTTGCCCGGGCTCTTCACCCCCACGACCGTCACGTTGTACTTGGTGCGCACACCCGACTCGTTGAGTCCCACTCCGCGGATGAACTTCGGCGGGTACATCTTGGCGAGCACGAAGTCGTCGTCGAAGCGGATGAAGTCGAGCATGCGACCGCTCACGAGGTGCGCGACGCGCTCGCCGGCCTCACGCTCGGGGTAGATGACGTGGTTGGCGCCGACGCGGGCGAGGATCTTGCCGTGCGACTGCGAGACGGCCTTCGCCCAGATCTGCGGCACCTTCAGGTCGACGAGGTTGGCGGTGATCAGCACCGACGCCTCGATGGACGATCCGGTCGCGACGATCGCGACCTGGAAGTCCTGCGCACCGATCTGCTTGAGAGCCTCGATGTTGCGCGCATCGGCCTGCACGGCGTGCGTGACGCGCTCCGACCACTTCTGCACGAGATCGAGGTTGGCGTCGATCGCGAGAACCTCACGGTCGAGGCGGTCGAGTTCGCCGGCGCATGCGGCGCCGAAGCGCCCGAGCCCGACGACGAGCACGGGGGCGTCATTGCGGATCTGCTCAACCAACGATCGGCCTTTCGACGGGCAGCGAGTAATGCTGCGAGCGGCTCGTCGCGGCCACGGCCGCAGCGAGTGTCACTGTACCAACGCGGCCCATGAACATGGTGAGGGCCAGCACGTAGACGGCGGGGTCGGGAAGCTCCGCGGTGAGCCCGGTCGACAGCCCCACCGTGGCGAAGCCGGAGATGACGTCGAACAGCACGTCTTGCACGGGTGCTTTCGTGATCTGCGCGATGGTGATGGTCGAGACGGCGACGATCGTCGCCCCCCACGCCACGACCGACAGCGCGACCCGCTGGACGTCGCTCGGGATGCGGCGGCCGAACGCCTCGACGCTCTGACGGCCCTTCGCCTCCGACCACACGGCGAGGGCCAGCACCGCGAGGGTCGTCACCTTGATGCCTCCCGCGGTGGACGCCGATCCGCCGCCGACGAACATCAGCATCGACCCGACGACGAGCGACGACCCTTCGAGGTCGCCGATGTCGATGATCGAGAATCCGCCCGACCTGGTCATCGCCGAGAGGAAGAAGGCCTGGAACGTGGTGTCCCATGCATCCATCGAGCCGAAGGTCTTCGGGTTGTTGTATTCGAGGAGCACGAAGACCCCGGCGCCCACGAAGAACAGGGCGACGGTCGTGATGAGGGTGAGCTTGGCGTGCAGCGACCAGCGTCGCACGTGCCACTGGTGGCGCCACAGCGTGAAGATGACGGGGAAGCCGATGGACCCCAGGAAGACGCCCGTCATGAGCACGGTGAGCATGAGGTAGTCGTGCGCGAACGGCGTGAGGCCCTCGGGATTGGGGGAGAAGCCGGTGTTCGTGAACGCCATCGCCGAGTAGAACGGCGCTTCCCACAGGGCAGTGAGGGGGTCGACGCCGTTGATGATGAGCGACGGGTACAGCAGCACGGCGAGCGCGGCCTCGATGACGAGGGTCGACAGGGCGACGGTCGACAGCAGCTGACCGACGTCGCCGAGGCGCACCGTCTGCCCTTCGTTGACGGGGCCGCCGTGCACCCGCAGCGGGTTCGAGTCGCCGGCGGCCATGAGCTTGGCGCGCAGCCCGAGCCGCTTGGAGATGATGAGGCCCAGGATGGATGCCAGGGTCAGGACGCCCATCGCCCCGACGTTGACGCCGATGAACACGAAGATGTGCCCCAGCGGCGACCAGTGCGTGCCCATGTCGACCGTCGCGAGTCCCGTCACGCAGATGGTCGACACAGCGGTGAACAGGGCGTCGGCCAGCGGCGTGGCCCGGCCGTCGGCGGCCGCCGCGGGCAGGGAGAAGAGCGCGGTGAAGACGAGGATGAGCGCGGTGAACACGAGCACCGCGTAGCGTGCGGGCGAGGTCGTGGTGAGGTTGCGGAACCTCTGCCAGAGACGCCTCAGAGCGCTGGATACCCGACGCCGCATACGGGCGCCGACGGTGTCGCCCGTCATGCCGTGCGCCCCTCTCTCGGATGAATCGTTGTCATGGTACTCCGCCGCGTGTGCCGACTAACCTAGGGTGCATGGCGGACATCTTCGACGTGATCGCCGACGGCACCCGTCGGGACATCCTCCAGCTCCTGCGCGAGCGGGGAGCCGATGGCCGCGACACGAGCGTGTCCCAAATCGTCGCCGAGCTGGGGGTCAGCCAGCCGACGGTGTCGAAGCATCTGAAGGTGCTGCGCGACGCGGAGCTCGTCTCGGTGCGCGAGGAAGGCCAGCACCGCTACTACAGCCTGTCTCCGGCCCCTCTCGACACGGTCGACGAATGGCTGATGCCGTTCATGCTGGACGGCGAGCCGATCGTCGCCCCTGCCGCGACGCTGCCCGACACGGCCGTGGCGGCCGCCGACCTCGTCGGCCGTGCCGCGGCTTCCACGAAGCACGCGCTCGAGAACGTCTTCAAGCGCATTCCGGGTCGCTGAGTCCATCCGGGGACGGTCGCGGGCGACGCGGAGAAGTCTTCTCGTCAATCACATGGGCAACAGAGGTTTACACGCGTTCCTCGCAAGCCATAAGGTGGGGAAAACAGCAGTACTGGGAATTTGAGCTGGGGGATGGGATGCCGGAGTTGTCCGACGTGCGCTTTCTGACGGTCGCCGAGGTGGCGGAGCTGATGCGCGTGTCCAAGATGACCGTGTACCGCATGGTGCACGCCGGTGACCTGCCCGCCGTCCGCTTCGGGCGCAGCTATCGCGTTCCCGAGACCGCTGTGACGGCCGCTCTGCAAATGCCGGTCGCCGACGTCGGCTAGACTGTCCTGAGGCATTTTCGACGTGCCTGATCCCGGACGCGAACAGATCGCGTCCAGACCCCTGACTTAGTGAGGTTTTCCGTGGGTTCTGTCATCAAGAAGCGCCGCAAGCGCATGGCGAAGAAGAAGCACCGCAAGCTGCTTCGCAAGACTCGCCACCAGCGCCGCAACAAGAAGTAAGCAGCGGCACAGACACCGAGCGCCCCAGGCGGCTCACGACCACCCGGTCGGGCCCGTCGAGGGGCGCTTCGTGTTGCCTGAGGCGACCGGCGCTCACCGGCGCCGTCGGGTTGTCCACACCTTTTGCCGCGCGCGGCCGGGGCAGCGGCCGGTGGGGCAGGATGGAGGTGTGACGAGCGTGACGATCATCTCCAAGCCCGACTGCCACCTGTGCGAGGTGGCCCGCGAGATCGTCGAGAACGTCGTCGCCGAGGTTCCCGGAGGCGACGAGATCGACGTGCGGGAACTGTCGATCCTCGACGACCCGGCGCTGTACGAGCAGTGGTGGGAGAAGATCCCGGTCGTGCTCGTCGACGGCCAGTTCCACGCCCATTGGCGCGTGTCGGCCGAGCGCCTGCGCGCTGCGCTCATCGGAGAGCCGCGCCGCTGACCTCACCGGCCGCTGACCTCACCGGCCGCCGACCACGCCGCTGCACGCGCCGCATTCCGCGGTGGGGGTGAGCGACGCCTGCGGTCAGGGAGCCAGACGCGTCGGTCCGCGGAACAGGTAGGTCACCTCGCGGATCGAGTCCTGTCCGAGCAGCAGCATCAGCACGCGCGCGAGCCCCATGCCGAAACCGCCGTGGGGCGGGACGCCGTAGCGGAAGAAGTCGAAGTAGAACGCGAGGTGCTCCGGGTCGAGGCCCTTCTCACGCGCCTGCTCCTCCAGGACCTCGACGCGGTGTTCGCGCTGAGCGCCCGTGGTGATCTCGACGCCCTTGTAGAGCAGGTCGTACGACTTCGTGAGCCCGGTCTCCGGGTCGCGCATGTGGTAGAAGGCGCGGATCTCCGGGTGGTAGTCGGTGATGAAGACGAACTCGTGACCGTAGGTCTCCCGCACGTGCGCGGAGATCTGGCGCTCGCCTTCGGGGTCGAGGTCACCGTCGGTGCGGGGGATCTCGTAGCCACGCGCCTTGACGATCTCGCGCGCCTCGGCCAGCGGGATGCGCGGGAAGGGCAGCGAGGGCACGACGACGTCGAGGTCGAACAGCTCCTTGATCTCGTCGCCGTGCTTGTCCTTGACCGCCTGGATCGCGGTCTGCAGCAGCTCCTCCTGCATCGCGGCGACGTCCTCGTGGGAGTCGATCCAGCTGATCTCCGCGTCGATCGAGGTGAACTCGGTCGCATGCCGGCTCGTGAACGACGGGTCGGCGCGGTAGACGTCGCCGATCTCGAAGATCTTGCCGAAGCCGGCCGACTGGGCCATCTGCTTGAAGAACTGAGGCGACTGGGCGAGGTAGGCCGTCTTCTCCTCGAAGTACGGCACCTCGAACAGCTCGGCGTTCGACTCGGATGCCGAGGCCATCAGCTTGGGCGAGTGGATCTCGATGTAGTCCCGCTCGATCCAGTAGCTGCGCATCGCGTGCTCCAGCGTGGTCTGCACGCGGAAGATCAGGTTGTTGCGACGTTGACGCAGGTCGAGGAAGCGCCAGTCCATGCGCTTGTCGAGGCCGCTGTCGGCCGCGATGGGAGTCTCGGGGAGAGCGGCGGCGGCGACGTCGAGCGTGCCGATCTTGATCTCGACGCCACCGAGCTTGACGCGCTCGTCGTGCTTGAGCTCGCCGGTCACGGTGAGGAACGTGCCGGTCGTCAGCTCCGAGATCAGCGCCGTGAGCGCGAGGGCCGCGGCATCCTGCTCCGCGCCTTCGGGGTCGGGGCGGGTGGCCGGGTTCACCAGCTGCACGGCGCCGGTCTCATCGCGGAGGATGACGAACTGCACCTTCTTCTGGTCTCGGACGGTCTCCACCCATCCGGACACGGAGACGGGACCGTCGGCCCGGGACTGCAGCTGGCTCACGAGAACGCGTTCACTCACAATCGGCAAGTCTACGTGCGGTCCCCGCGCCTGCTTGCCTCCCCGATCAGGGGGTCTCTCCCAGGTCTCCCATAGACACCTCTCACGTAGACTGAAGGTGTGCCCGCCGATCGCCTCCATCTCGTGCGCCATGGGGAGGTCCACAATCCCCAGCGCGTGCTGTACGGGCGGCTGCCGAACTTCCGGCTGAGCGACGACGGACGGCGCATGGCCCGTGCGGCGGCGGAGTACGTGCAGGGTCTGGGGCGGCCGGTCACTGCCCTCTATGCGTCTCCGCTGCAGCGCGCCCGAGAGTCGGCGGAGCCGTTCACCGAGCTCTTCCGCGTCGAGGCGGTCATCGAGGAGCGCATCATCGAGCCGACGAACGTGTTCGAGGGGCGGCGCATGAGCCGCGCGCTCATGAACCCCTTCAACTGGCGGCACCTGCGCACCCCCGACCTTCCGAGCTGGGGCGAGCCGTACCTCGACGTCGTCGCGCGCATGGATGCCGCGATGCGCGACGCCTGGCAGGCCGCAGACGGCGGAGACGTCGTGCTCGTCTCGCATCAGCTCCCCATCTGGATCACCCACCTCGCCGTGGCGAAGGCGCCTCTTCGCCACGACCCGCGCCAGCGGCGCTGTGCTCTGTCATCGGTGACGAGCTTCGAGCGCGACGGCGTCGGATGGCGTGAAGTGTCGTATGCCGAGCCCGCACATCTGGCGGGCGCGATCGATGTGGGAGCGGTGTGATGAGGTTCGACCGGAAGCGGCGGGTGACGGCATCCGTGATGGCGGTGGCGCTCGCCGTCGCGCTCGCGGGATGCAGCGACGTCAATGCGGGCATCTCGGAGACCTACCGCGAGGGCAACAACCAGGGATTCGTCTCGGGTGACGGCCGCGTGCAGGAGATCCCTGCCGATCAGCGCGGCGAGGCGATCGAGTTCACCGGCACCGCCGTCGACGGATCGACGGTGACGAGCGCCGATTTCGCGGGCGAGGTGCTCGTGCTGAACTTCTGGTACGCCGGCTGCGGCCCGTGCCGCGCCGAGGCGCCGATCCTCGAGAAGACCTTCGCCGACATGCAGGACGACGGGGTGCGCTTCCTCGGGGTGAACATCTACGACGGCCCCGAGCAGGCGACGTCGTTCGAGGAGAAGTTCGGCATCTCCTACCCGTCGCTGCTCGCGCGGGAGGATGCCGAGCTGAAGCTCGCCTTCGCGTCGTGGACTCCGCTGAGCGCCGTGCCGATCACGCTCGTGCTCGACCGTGAGGGCCGGGTGGCCGCGCGCTTCATCGGTGCGGTGCGCGATGACACGTCGCTTCCCACGATCATCGGCGACGTCGTCGCGGAGAACGCGTGAACCCGGGCGAGATCGTCTTCGACGGTGCTCTCTGGCTCGCCCTGCCGGTGGCGGTGCTGGCGGGACTCGTGTCGTTCCTCTCGCCCTGCGTGCTGCCGCTCGTGCCCGGCTACCTCGGCTTCCTCGGGGGTGCGGTGTCCGGCCCCCGGGCCGCGGAATCCTCCGCGGGCGGCGGCACCCGCACCGTGGCCACGCGCAGCCGCCTCGTGCTGGGCGTGCTGCTGTTCATCGCGGGGTTCACGCTGGTCTTCGTCGCGATGGGCGTGCTCGCCGGCACGCTCGGCCGCTTCTTCGTCGAGTACGGGGACGTCATCACGCGGGTGCTGGGCGTCGTCGTCATTCTGCTCGGTCTGGTGTTCGTGGGGGTGTTCGGCATCGCCCAGCGCACCGTGAAGCCGCAGGTGCGCGGCGGCCTCGGCCTCGTCGGCGCGCCGCTGCTGGGCGTCGCCATGGGCGTCGGGTGGGCGCCGTGCATCGGCCCCACCTACACCGCCATCCTGTCGATCTCCCTGACCCAGGCTGACCCGTGGCGCGCGGTCGTGCTCGCGGTCGCCTACTCGCTGGGGCTCGGCATCCCGTTCCTGCTCATCGCGCTCGGCTTCGGCTGGGCATCGCGGTCGGTGGCGTTCTTCCGCCGCCACATCCGCGCCGTCAACCTCATCGGAGGGGTGCTGCTGATCGTGCTCGGAGTGCTCATGGTCACGGGTGTCTGGACCCTGCTGATGTCGTCATTGACGGGGGTGATCGGCAGTGTCGAACTCCCGCTCTGAGACCCGCGCGGCCGTCGCCGCCGACCCGCTGCGCCCGTCGGATCACGCGGACGCCGAGCAGGATGCCGGAGGCATCTCCCAGCCGAGCCTCGGGCTCACCGGCTGGCTGCGGTGGGGCTGGCGTCAGCTCACGAGCATGCGCACGGCGCTCGTGCTCCTGCTGCTGCTGGCGATCGCGGCGATTCCGGGGTCGATCGTTCCGCAGCGCTCGGCCGACCCCAACGGCGTGACGCAGTGGCGCACCGACAACCCCGACCTGTTCCCCGTACTCGACGCGATGCAGATGTTCGACGTGTACACGTCGGCGTGGTTCTCGGCGATCTATCTGCTGCTGTTCGTCTCGCTCATCGGCTGTGTCATCCCCCGCACGAAGCATCACTGGCGTGCGATGAAGGCGCGGCCGCCGCGCACCCCCGTGCGGCTGTCTCGTCTCGACGACCACGCGGAGCGGGTGGTGGAGCTGGCGCCGGATGCCGATGCCGAGGCGGCGGCGGAGGAGGCCGTCTCCCTGGCCGAGGCCCAGCTGCGGAAGGCCGGCTACCGGGTCGAGCGCTACGACGCTCGCGGCGTGGCATCCGTCTCCGCGGAGCGCGGGTATCTGCGCGAGACCGGCAACCTCGTCTTCCATGGCGCGCTCGTGGGCGTGCTGCTGTCGGTGGGCATCGGCGGCGGCCTGACCTACACGGGCCAGACGGTCATCACCGAGGGCGACAGCTTCGTCAACTCGCTCGGTCTCGGGTACACCTCGTTCAATCCCGGCCGCTTCGTCGACGTCGACGCCCTGCCGCCGTATGCGATCACCCTCGACAGCTTCGATGTCACCTACACGCCCATCGGGCAGGCGGGGCAGGGGCAGGCCGGTGACTTCGCGGCGAACATCACCGTGACGGAGCCGGGCGAGGCTCCCCGTCAGGACGTCGTGCGCGTCAACCACCCCGTCGACCTGAAGGGCGACCGCGTGTACCTCATGGGCAACGGCTACGCGCCCACGATCACGGTGCGCGACGCCGAGGGTGAGGTCGTCTTCCGCGAAGACGTCGAGTTCCTGCCGCAGGACGGCAACATGACCTCGCTCGGCGTCGTGAAGGTGGCCGACGGGCTCTCGTCCGAGGGTGAGCCGGTGCAGATGGGGCTCGTCGGCTTCTTCTACCCGAGCGCCGCCACCCTTCACAGCGGTGCTCTCACGTCGGCGTTCGGCGACCTGCTCAACCCGCTGCTGACGCTCGACGTGTATGTCGGCGACCTCGGCATCGACGACGGCACGCCGCGCTCGGTGTATGCGCTCGACGTCGCCGACATGGAGCAGCTCACGGGCCGTGCGATCGACGTGGAGTCGCTGGAGCTCGCGCCCGGCGACACGGTCGACCTGCCGAACGGGCTCGGCACCGTCACGTTCGAGGACGCGACCGCCGAAGGGGCGGCAGCGCCCGTGAAGCGCTACGTGTCGCTGTCGATCCACCGCGACGTCGGGGCGCCGTGGGTGCTCGCGTTCGCGGTGCTCGCGGTGCTCGGACTCCTCGCCGGGCTGTTCGTGCCCCGCCGACGCCTGTGGGTGAAGGCGACCGCGCAGGCCGCGGACGGCGGCTCCGGGCCCGCGATCACCGTCGAGTACGCGGGGCTCGCGCGTGGCGAGGACCCTGCGATCGCCGACGCCGTCGAGCGGCTCGCCGCCGACCACTCCCGCGCGATGACCGATGCTCTTCCGCAACCCCCGAAAGTAGACTGATCCCATGCTCGACCCCGGCAACTCCCTCGACGAGATCTCGAAGCTGCTCGTGTGGACGGCCGTCGCCATCTACACGCTCGCCTTCGCCGCCTACGCGATCGACCTCGCTCGTCGCTCCGATCTGGCCGTCAAGGCGAAGGATGCCGCGGAGGCTCGCGTGCTGGTCGGCGCGGGGGCAGCGAACGGCGTTTCGTCGGCGACCCGCGCACCGTCGATCAGCGAGGTGCGCGCGCAGGAGAAGTCTGCTCAGGAAGACCTGGAGGCGCCGCTCGGCGAGCGCAAGCGCTACCTGTGGGCGCGGATCGGCACGTCGCTGACGGTGCTCGGCTTCCTCTTCCACGTCGGAGGCGACGTGCTGCGGGGCGTCGCGGCCGGGCGGGTCCCGTGGTCGAACATGTACGAGTTCGCCCTCACCGGCACGATGCTGATCGTCGCCGTGTTCCTCGGGGTGCTCTTCCGCTACGACCTCCGGTTCCTCGGCTCGTTCGTGACGGGCCTCACGGTCGTGCTGCTGGGAGGGGCGACCCTCGCGTACTACGTCGAGGTCGTGCCGCTGGCCGATCCCCTCAAGAGCGTCTGGCTGGTGATCCACGTGTTCGTGGCATCCCTGGCCACCGCGTTCTTCGCGCTCGCGTTCGCGCTGTCGGTGCTGCAGCTCATGCAGGCCCGGCGCGAGCGGATCGCCGCGCTCGCCGACACCGACGCCGACAAGCCGCGCCGCCAGGGCCCGCGGTTCCTTCGGACGCTCCCCGCGGCCGACGCGCTCGAGTCGCTTGCGTACCGGTTCACGATCATCGGCTTCATCCTGTGGACCTTCACCCTCATCGCCGGCTCGATCTGGGCGAACGACGCGTGGGGTCGTTACTGGGGCTTCGATACGAAGGAAGTCTGGACGTTCGTCATCTGGGTGCTCTACGCCGGGTACATCCACGCGCGTGCGACCCGTGGCTGGCGCGGCACCCGCTCGGCGTGGCTGTCGATCGTCGGCTTCACCGCCGTCATCTTCAACTTCACGATCGTCAACCAGTTCTTCAAGGGTCTCCACGTCTACAGCGGCCTGAACTGAGTCGGGTGTCACAGAGGCGTCTCCGCTAGCGTGTGGGAACGGCATCCGCCGTTCCCCCTGGAGGTCGATGTGGACCCTGTTGAGCCCCCGTGGAAGCGCCCTGCCCTGCCGCAGCCCATCGCATGGCTCTACGTCATCGCGATCTTCGTCGCGGTGGTCGTGCTGTTCGCGTGCATGCTCATCGTCGGCAGCGTCGGGTTCCCCGCGGCGACCGGCACCGTCGCGGCTCTCGCCGGGGGCGCGGTCGGGGCTTTCGTGCCCGCGCTCCTCGGCCACGGCGTCGTGATCGCGATCCACGATCTGCGCTGGCGTCGCGGGTCGCGTTCGGGGTGAGACGACGACGCGCGGGATGCCGGAGCACCCCGCGCGTGTCAGCGCCGCGTCTCGGTGTCAGGCGGTCGCCGTCGCCGGGGCCGCCGCGATGACGGCGCGTGCGTTCGTGGTGCGGCGCCGCGCGACGGCCACGACCGTGACGAGGAGCGCGAGGCCGCCCCACACGATCATGCCGACCAGCCCGGCGATCACACCGCCGGCGGGAGTGAGGGCGGCGACCATCGCGTTGTAGGCGGGTGCGGTGGGCATCAGCGTCGCCACCGACGACAGCACCCCCGGCACCGTCGAGACCACCCCTGTCGCGACGGCCAGGACGCCGACGAGGGCGGCGATCCAGCGGCCGGCTCCTCCGAACACGGCGACGAGCGCCTGGTTCACGGCGGCGAAGGCGACACCGGCGGCCACGGCCAGAGCCGCGAACACCCACCACTGGCCCCACTCGTACTGCGCAGCCCCCTGCACGATGACCGCGACGAGAGCGCCCTGGACCGCGCCGATCGCGGCGGCGGGGGCGAGGTTGCGGAGCGCGAGCAGAGCCGACGGCCGGCGAGAGCTCAGCGTGCCGCGGGGGACGGCCTGCAGGACGACGAACGACGCCATCCCGCCGAACCACAGGGCGAGCACCGCGAGGAGCGGGACGGCGGAAGCGCCGAACAGCGACGACCCGGTGCCCTGTGTGCCGACCGGGTCGGCGATGACGGATGCCAGGTCGGTGGCCTCCTGGTCGGTGTAGCTCGGGACGCTGTCTGCCGCCGTGTGCAGACCGTCGGCGAGCTCGCCGGTGCCGTCGGCGAGCTGCGTCACGCCGTCGGCGAGCTGCTCCGCACCGTCTGCCAGCGTGCTCGCGCCGCCGCTGAGCTGCTGGGCGCCGGTCGCGAGGCCGCCGGCGCCGTCGGCGATGCCGGAGGCGCCGGACGCGAGCTTGTCGGCACCGCCGGCGAGAGCGCCGGCGCCGTCGGCAGAGGTGTCGACACCGTCGGCGAGCCGGCCGAGGCCGCTGCCGAGGGTCCGCACGTTGTCGGCGATGGTGGTGAGCTGTCCGGCGAGCTCCTTCGGGGCCTGCGCGGCGAACTGGCTGAGCCCGTCACGGGTGCCGCCGGCGTATCCGTCGGCGTATCCGGCGGCCGTGGCTGCATCCTGAGCTGTGTCGAAGACCGACGCGAGCTCGGCGCACAGGGTCGGGTCGGAGGCGCGGGAGGCGCAGTTCTGCAGGATGCCGCCGAGTCCCTGAGCGACGTCGACCGTGTCGGTCGCCGCCGTCGCGGCGTAGCTCGCCGCCTGCGCGGCGGCGCCGGTGAGGTCGGAGGGCACGATGCCGTCGGAGCGCAGCTGCGCGGCACCGGCGTCGACGCCGTCGGCCAGCTGGTTCGCACCGGATGCCGCTTCGCGGGTCTTCTCGGCGATCGTCGTCAGTCCGCCCTGGAGCTTCACGGCACCACCGGCGAGGTCGCCGGCGCCACCGGCGAGCTGCGACGCGCCGTCGCCGAGCTTCCCTGCACCGGTGCCGAGCTCGGATGCGCCGTCTGCGAGCTGGCGGGCACCATCGGGGAGGGCGGAGGCGCCGTCGGCGGCATCCTTCGCACCGTCGGCGAGCTGGGTGGCGCCGTCGGCCGCTTCGCCGAGCTGATCGCCCAGCGTCGTGAACCCGAGGAAGACGTTCTCGAGGTACACGCTCGACAGCTGCTGCCCCATGATGGTCGCAGCGGCCTGCGTCACCTGCGCGGTGATCGCGTCGTCGACGATCAGGCTGTCGGGGGCCGTCTCCACCGCGATGGTCGCCTGCTCGGGCGTCTCGCTCTGCGAGGTGGAGGTGGCCGCGGCGGAGAAGTTCTCGGGGATCGTGATGACGGCGTCATACGTGCCGTCGGCGAGGCCCTCGCGAGCGTCGTCACTGTTGGAGATCGTCCAGTCGAGGTTGCTCGACAGGTCGTCGCTGCCTTCGACGAGGCCCGCGGTGAGCTGGCGGCCGAGCGGGACGAGCTGGTCGTCGATCGTGACGGGCTCGTCGTTGTTGACGATCGCCGCGTGCATCGCGTCGAGTCGCTCGGTGGGGTTGTAGAGGGCCGCGATGAGGATGCCGCCGATGACGACGGGCAGCAGCAGCACGCCCAGCACCGTCAGCCAGGTGACGGGCTTGCGGGAGCGCGCGCGTTCGAGGGGAAGGGTCATGAGGAGATCACCTGCGTGTCGGAGAGGGCGGCGGCCGGGTGCGCGGTGAGCGCGAGCGGGGTCACGCTCGGGCGGTGCGCTTCGGCGAGGAGGTCGAGGGCGGCGCCGTCGCGGCGTGCCGTGGCGACGACGGTGAGGGCGACGCGTTCGTCGCCGCGGCGGGCGAGTGCGGCGGCGGCGTCGCGCAGCAGCGCGGCCGCCTGATCGCGTTCGGGGCCGACGAGGGTGTCGAGG